>CAISOQ010000032.1 GCA_903887095.1 uncultured Flavobacteriia bacterium | reverse complement strand
CCACCCTTTGGTGTTGCTTCTAAGCGGCCATCCATACCACCGAAAACTGATACATCAAATCCTTTACATGAAACCTTAAGAGGCGGTGGAGTTAAAGCATATGTCATATAAATATCACTTCGTAAACCATCTCTATTACTGGACCAATATAGTTGGTTGGAAGAGTAACTAAAATAAGCATCGAATTTCGGAGAGTTTATTTTTTCACCAAGATTCTTTGGCTTTGACCAATTCGTCCAAGAATCATCCAAACGAACAGAATAGAAAATATCCGCATCTCCCAAACCTCCATGACCATTAGTTGAGAAATAGAGTGTATCACTATTATTAGAGAGGAATGGAGAAATCTCAAATCCAGAAGTATTCAAAACACTTCCCATATTTACAGGTGCTGTCCAAACACCTCCTTGTTTTTTACTAAAATAGAGATCTTCAAGTCCTTTTGAATTTGGACCTAAATATGAAATCAAAATAACATCTTCTGTTTTATTTACATGGAAACCATAGTAATCACCTTCTATATCCAATGTTGGAATTTCTAGTTCTACTGGAGAACTCCATTCTGAACCATTTTGATTAGAAACAGCAAGACCTTTTACAAAATCCTTTTTGCCTTCATAAGCGTTCAAAACGTACATCGTCGTTCCTGAAGTGCTTAGCCCTAGCACTGCATTGTTGTATTTATTATTAATGCTTTTTAATGGTTTACACTCCCCATAACTTCCATCTGCACCCCTTTTACTAAACCAAATATCTTGATCAGTCTCCCCACCAACAGCAGTTGGATCGTAAGTTCGAACAAAATACAATACGGAACTATCCTTCGAAAATACTGGAATACTTTCTTCTCCATCAACTGTATTTACAGTCCCAGGCAATTTTTTTATGTCAGCAAAATCCCAAAATTGAGCATTTCCAAAAAATGATATAAAGCTCAAGGCAATTAAGCAAGTAAATTTGTAATTCATAGTCATGTCTTTTTCCTGATATATTATCTTCCTAGCATTAATCCAAGCACTATTTCATGCCCTCCACTGCTCAAATTATTAAATCTTGAAAGTGAAAAATCATAGGAATATCCAAATTTGAATTTGTTGTTAATATTTAATCCCGCCATTGCAATTATTGCATCTTTATGACGGTACGAAAGTCCAGTCCATAGCCATTCTTTGTATTCGAGTTGCAAAGAACCATCAATTGAAACAGGCGCAGGACTCATGAATTTCATCAAAACAGAAGGCATTAATGTCATGTTCTGATTCAAATTAAATTTGTACCCGGCCGTCGCATTCAAGTGTCTCTGACTATTAAAATTTGCAGTTCCCTGACCAAATTCGACCATATCTTTGGTCAATTGGTCCGCAGCAATTCCAAAGAAAGATTTATTAGAGTAGAAATAAAGCCCTGCCCCTAAATCCATAATGTATTTACTTGATTGCTTTGCAGTAAAATTATTGTACGTATTATCTGTATAATTCAGAGTTGGATCTAACATATTCAAAACCTGTGCCTTGTCAGATAAGAATGAGTTATTCGACAAACCAAGTCTTACACCAAAAGATAAGTTATACGTTTTCGTAACTGGTAAATGCAAGGCATAGGTTCCAGCCGCCTGCATTTTTCTGAAGGCGCCATATTGATCAGCAATCAACTGACCACCAACCGCATGTTTCAGTTTTCCTGTTTTAATTTCTGGATTCCTAACCGGCCCTTCTGATATACGTAACGCTGGGTTGTACTTCACCTTTGGTTTGGAGCTAACTGGTGACGTAATTGACAAATATGCTGTTCTTGGTTCATCACCGAATCCCAACCATTGCCATCTTCCAGACATGGTAACATCTACAAAATCATAAACTCCAGCAGAGGCAGGATTGATCATGTACTGATTTCTCATGTACTGGCTATACTGAGGCATTTGCTGCGAAAATGCAACACCAAAAATACAACTCGTAATAATTAGTAAAATCTTTTTCATAGTAGTTATTATTTATCAAGAACGATAGAAACGATACCTTTTGCAGGTTTGAAACTTTCGTCGTTGAAATCGATTATAAAGTAGTATGATGCAACTGGCATTTTTTCGCCATTGTAAGTTCCGTCCCAAGGTTTGGTCGAATACTTTCCTTTTTCAGATTGAAAGATTAGTCCTCCCCAACGGTTGTATACGAATACTTGGTTGTCTTTGTAAATTTCATCCAATCCGACAATTTCCCAAACGTCATTTGCATTGTCACCATCTGGTGTAAACGCAGTTGGAACTATAATTTCACAATCTTCAATTATAATCGTTACCGCATCAGCTGGTCCCATACAACCATTGACTGTTTCCGTGACATAATAAACGGATGTACCATTTTCTTGATTCGGAGTTGCCGTTGGACCAACACCTAATTGATTTGATAGTGCAGCATTCGTATACCATGTAAAAGTTCCACCTGTTCCTGTAACTGTCATAGGTGCTAACTCATACGTTGAACAATATGTACTATCTGTCCCCGCGATTGGAGCTGGTGGAGTATTGTTTACCGTAACCTGAAAACTATTTTCAGCCAAGCAGTTCGGTGTAGTTCCTGTTTCAGCGTATACATAGACCAATTGACTCGAATAAAGGGTATCCCCAACTATGTAATTAGTTCCAGTAGCTCCTGGTCCAGCATAGTAACTTCCAACAGTCAATGAAGGCAATATATATCCATCACAATTTACAGCATCAGCCGGATTATCGGGTACTGGTGTGTTATTTATCGTTACTAAAAAGGATTCTTGGTCCGAACAGCCAGCAATATTATCGTAAACATAAATTGTTTGGGTAGACGTGATATTATCTCCTGACGAAAATTGGGTTCCTGACCCATTTGATCCTGTATAATACGATTGTGTTCCCGTTAAGTTCGTTCCCGTTATTAAAGGCAAAGTATAAGAATCACAAATTGTAATTGGAGCAGGAGTTGCCAAACTTGGTGTTGAATTAATCGTAATCACAAATGTATTTTCATCTGTACAATTCGGCGAACCACCTGTTTGAGTATAGATAAATAAGTTTTGACTAGCAGTTAAAATATCTCCTGCATTGAGCATTGTACCTCCTCCATTTGCTGCAGTATAATAATTGTTACCTGGGGATAAAGCAGGTAGCACATAAGTATCACAAGACAATACCGGGGATGGTGCATCTGCAGGTGCTGCAGCATTTACTGTAAATGTCACAGCAATCCCATTAGAACAGTTTCCATCAGCAACACTAACGTAATAAGTAGATGAGGAGGTGATTGTAACATTGTTTGGAGTTCCAACTGGTGTAACCATATCAGAAGCAAACCATGCATAAGTTGTAATTCCACTTCCAGAATAAACAGAAGAATTTAAGGTTGTTAAGTCGTATCCTGTAAAACTCGCTGAACCCGCTGGAGATTCACACATTACATCTGCGGGGTTTACTAATGTAATCGTAGAAGTAACAGTATATGTCACAGTTCCGACAGCACTGCATGACCCAAGTGCAACATTTACATAAAAAACTTGACCATTCGATACGGAAGCATTGGATGGTGTATTAACCAATGTCGTTAAAGCAGGGTCAGCATACCAAGTAAGTGTAACGCCTGCATCCGAACTTATTGCAGAATTGTTAGCCGTTAAATCAATGCCAGAAGCAGTTCCACTGCCCAAAACAGATTCACAAACCGTAGGCGTTAAGTTGCTTGCAGTTGGTGCATTTAGCAGGGTAACAGTTGTTGTTTCTGAACCTGTACATCCATTTGCATTCGTTCCCGTAACTGTAAATACTTCACCATTCGCAACGTTGGACGCTGTGGGTGTTTGACTTGTAGTTGAAGAGAAGGATGCTGAACCACTCGCTGACCAAGACCATGTAGTTACATTGCCACTTGTTTCATTTAAATTAACTGACGGTGATGTTTCGCATACCGGACCATTATTCGTTGGAGTAACAGTTGGTTCAAAATCCAATACCGTAACAGAAATACTTGTTGTTGTGCCCGTATTATCCGTTATCGTGCACGTATAAGAGCCAGCACACAAACCTGTAGCAGTCTGAGTAGTTTGAGCATGCGAATCATTCCATGCATAAGTATAAGGAGCAATTCCACCTGTTGGGGTTACTGTAGCAGTACCAGTGCAAGTTGATGCAATTGGTGAAATACAAGTGCCATTGCATGTTCCATAAGAAGGCGTTGCGCCTACCCCTGACCATGTGCCGCCATCTGTGGATCTTTCCAAACTCAATCCCCAACTGTTGGGAACAACAGGTGTGTAAATTAAATTTTTTCTTGCGGCTGGTATTGCATTATAGCTTGCCAACGTTCCGGAATACGAACAGCCTGCCAAAGCGGCAACACAAGGAGCACCATTTTGCCCAGTAGTAACGCCACTGACCCAACTAACCGCATCTTGCGGAACACCATTGCTATCATAGAAAGCAAACCAACCTCCAGCGTTCGGGAACCACACCCTTGTTCCTGATGTACAAACGCCTGCATCAGTTGTATTCGTCGGCACCACTAATTCGACTACGTTTCCTCCATTGGCTACTAAAAGTCCGGAAGGCACAGCGGTCATATTCGAACCTCTAATGACACAAAATCCACCAGCAGGAACAACAGTACCAGATGGAATAACGTATCCACCCGTTCCTTCAGATGTATTATTCCCAAGGTAATAACAAGAAATATCAACCGGCTGACACAAGTTAGGATTATATAATTCTATCCATTCTCCGCGAGCAGCACCACCTCCACCGGCACCACAAATAGATCCATCATTTACAGTTGGTGATATCATCAATTCATTAATAAGAATCGAAGGTCCGGAATAGGTACAATCTGAGCCATTACAATTGGTATTTACCGTTGAGGAGGCTGTAGCAGATAGCTGGGAGATTGAAAAATGAGCAAAGTTGACCAATAAAGTCAAAATAAGTAAGTAGCGCATAGACTAAAATATTAGCGTTGTTAAATTAGGAAATTTTGTGATTCGAATAAAAAAAATTAAAGAAATCAATAATATGGGCTTATTAAGAAATATACAACAACCCCTGAAACAGCTACATACAACCAAATTGGGAATGCAAATCGTACAATTTTCTTGTGCCCTTCATAGTTACCTGACCATGCTTTCAAATAAGCAAATAACACCAATGGAATTACAGCCATACTTAATAACACATGAGAAATCAAAAGAAAATAATACGGATACATTGTCCAACCAATGATTGTTCTCTCTAACAGATCAACTTTACCATCCTGATTTGAATCACCATACAATGTTGAGTCTGAAGTCATGTGATAGAGCACATAAAGCACTAAAAAAATAAGCGATAAAGCCAAGGCAAAACGCACCAAAGATCTATGCAATTCGCGCTTTTGTTTTTTAATTGCAGCAAGTGCCGCAATCAATGTAATCGCTGTCAAACCATTAATGAATGCGTAAATTGAAGGCAAGAAAGTCATGTCGCGACCAACATCTATTCTAACTCTGAAAAGAATCCCAACCACTAAGGGAATAACAACTGAAACTGCAATTATCAACTTTCGCATTCTCGCAGCTTTATTTTGATCCAAAAATTCCATATTCTTCGTTTAACAATAATCTTAAATCTTTCTGTAATTGATCCACTTGTTTAGCATCTGTACCCAAATAAACACCCCTTACAAATCCTTCTTTATCAACTAGTGTAAATGCCCCTGAATGCGCATACCCACCTTGAGATTCATCATCCCTACCAGCAAAAATTTGAAAGTTTTCTATTCCAAGAAGATGCGTCTTTTCTTCATCTCCAGTTAAAAACGTCCAATTTTTACTTTCAATTCCGTAATGATTTTTATACCGCTTTAATGTTTCAGGGCTATCTCTAACAGGATCTATGGTAAATGAAATAAACTGGATATGATCTTGAATATCTTCAGTTTCCTTATTTAGTCTTTTT
>CAISOQ010000031.1 GCA_903887095.1 uncultured Flavobacteriia bacterium | reverse complement strand
TATAGCTTATAACCATTGGTTCTACCACGATAATTTCTTTCAATCCGATGCTGTATTGCTCAGATTCTTTTTTGCGATCGATTTTATTTTTTTCTCGCTTTGAAAGTGAATTGTAGAGTTCCTCATCTTTTAATTTCTGCTGTTCCTTTGCTTTTTGATTGTTGTATAATTCTAAAAATTCTGATTCACCCAATATATCAACAAGGCCATACAAGTAGAATTTCGTTGAATCAAAGTTCTGAGGATTATCAGCATTTTTTTTGTTTTTAATACGATCATATTTTGAACCGGATGTCGTTTCTGTAGAAGTCGATTTTAGCGTGTCTTTTTTAGAATTCTCATAATCTTTAGCTGCCTCAAAAAAAGTTTTTTTGGAATAGTTTTCAATTTTAAATTTATCGTTTGCAGCGAGGTCCCTAATTAAATGTTGGTAAATCGCAGTTATTTCCTGGTCATCAGGATATGCTTTATGAAGATCATATACTTGTCGAAGCGCTAATGTAATCATCCCGTCCCTGTTCAATTTCTTCAATAAATAATGAAGAGTTGCTGATTCTCCTTCTAACTCGGACGTTTTATCCAATGCTTTTGCAGAAAGGTTCTCAGCTTTGTACAGCATGAGGTTCAGCCATACCTGTGACTTCATTCTTTTAAGGTAAATTGAATTCGGGAATTCTTTTTCCAGAAGAAAAATGGAATACATGGCATCACCATATTTCGCATCAAGAATGTCGGAACGAACACTTTCAAAACGCGCTAAGTTTCGAACTTCAAGAAAAAGATCCTCACTTTGAAATTGCAAGGCATCACCCCAATTGTTCAATGCACCAATTTCTGATTCAGCTGCTTCTTTTCGCTTTTTAATATTCGGATGTGAACTGTTTTCATCATTGTAATCTTCAATAGCCTTTATTTCATAAATTTTGGTTGGAAACAATGATTCGGGTACAAAAATCTGTGCAGAATTAAAGTACGTTTTTGGAAACGCTAATTCATCAAAGGGCAAATAACTGTACATGAGTACATCAAAAGTGGATAGTATTTCACTCTGTGCGTATCCGGCAGCATGATAAAGAGCAATCCCTAACTTATCCGCTTCGAATTCATTTTCCTTTGAATGTTGACTTAGTTTGTTGATTCGATCATAATTGCGCAACTCATTGCCAACAGATAGATCGAACGTTTCAAGCACATGTTTTTCTGTAAAATGGGATATTTCATGGGCAAGAATATAGGCCAATTGAGCTTCGCTAGTCAATTGAGCAATTAACCCAGTTGTCACGAAAACAATTCCTTGGTCCGTACTAAATGCATTTGCTGCATTTGATTTTATGGTGTAAATACGAAGGTTAGATTTTAAATCACCATTTTTTCTGAGCAATTTATCGGCAACACGCTCGATGTATTTTGTGATGGGATCACCATAGATTACCAACCCAGAATGTAGAATTTCATCAATCGCATAATTTGTTCCTTCTAAAAAAATCTTTTGCTGTGATCCTTTTAATTCGGTTCTGTCGGTTTGCATACCCTCCTTGATTTTATCATAGGTTTGCTTGGTAAAATCTTCAGGAATATCACCAGATGAGCGCAGGGTAATGTAGTTGTTGAAATCAGTTTGAGCGTTGTAGTTGCTGCTTAGTAATACTAAGGCGAGCACTATTAGTAAGTGTTTAGGCATAATTATTTTAAGTTTTTCGGAACAATACAAACAGGTATCGGTTCCATT
>CAISOQ010000030.1 GCA_903887095.1 uncultured Flavobacteriia bacterium | reverse complement strand
TTATGCAAACGGAACTCAAAAAGGATTTCCCGCTACTTCAAAATTTGGTTTAGGACTAGATCTTGGATTTGTCTATGAATGGCGACCAGATTGGAAAAACTACAAATATGACATGGATGGTGAAACCAATTTATGGAGAAAAGATAAAGAAAAATACAAACTGCGAGTGGGTGCTTCAGTCATTGATCTTGGTGGAATGAAATTTCAAAAAGGCGGTTTGAGTAAAAACTTCTCAATCTATTCAAATTCTCAATTCAATCTTCACGTTTTTGACCAAGACACTTCCTTAGCTGATGTTGATGGCACCTTAGATAGTCTGGTAAATGCCACAACAGACTGGAACTCTAGTGAAAGTAACTCATCCACTTTTTTCATGAAGACTCCGGCTGCATTTAGCCTACAAATAGATTATCACCTTTGGAAATACTTCTATATAAATGCAACAGGAATAATCAACTTGAATTCACGTAAAAATGGAAACAGTGTGCACATCGCAAACCAATTCTCAATAACACCTAGTTTTGATTACGCATGGTTTGGTTTACATGTACCAGTTTCTGTGAATGCATACTCTGGATTCAAAGCTGGAGTAGCAACACGCTTAGGCCCTCTAACCTTGGGCATGACCGACTTTAAAACGCTTTTAGCTACTGGTAAAGTGCGTGGCGCTGAATTTTTCTTAGGACTGAGAGTTCCTGTTCTTTATGGTCATCCTTCAGATCAAGATAACGACAAAGTTTCTGATGGCAAAGACGCATGTGAAACAGTTCCGGGTGTTTGGGCATTCAAAGGATGTCCAGATTCTGATTCCGATGGAATTCAAGATATGAATGACAACTGTCCACAAGAAGCTGGACTAGCAGAATTCCAGGGATGTCCTGATCGAGATGGAGACAAAGTTCCAGACAAAGATGATAATTGTCCTGATACTGTTGGACTTGTTAAATACCAAGGTTGTCCAGACACCGATGGTGATGGAATTATTGATGGAGACGATGATTGTCCAACTGTGGCTGGCTTGCTTTCATTCAAAGGTTGTCCTGACACGGATGGTGATGGAATTAAAGATGATGAAGATGCTTGCCCTGAAGTAGCAGGTCCACTCGTGAATCAAGGATGTCCTGACACCGATAAAGATGGTCTTTTCGACTTCTTGGATGATTGTCCAGAAAAATACGGTCCAAAAGAAAACAAAGGTTGTCCTTGGCCGGATACAGACAATGATGGCTTGTTAGACAAAGATGATGAGTGTCCAAACCTAGCGGGTCCTATCAAAAATAAAGGTTGTCCATACCAGGATACAGACACCGATGGCGTTTTGGACAAAGACGATGATTGTCCAGCAACAGCAGGACCAGCTTCAAATAAAGGATGTCCAGTAATCGAAAAAGAAGTAGAAGAAATTCTGAAAACGGCTTTCGATAACTTGGAATTTGAAACAGGAAAAGACATCATTAAAGAGTCTTCGCTGCCTTCACTTTCAGAATTGGCGGTAGTGTTGAGGAAAAAGTCAACTTGGAACCTACAAATCTCAGGACATACTGACAACGTAGGTGATGATCAGAAAAACCTCATCCTTTCTAAAAAACGTGCTGAAGCAGTGAAAAATTACATGATTACTCAAGGAATTGATGCGACAAGATTGTACGCATTGTATTTCGGTGAAACCATGCCAATTGCAACGAACGATACATCGGAAGGTCGTCAAAAAAACAGACGAGTTGAAATGAAGATTATTTTTAAATAATTTTTTAATTAAAGCATAAAAGGGCTGATCGCAAGATCGGCCCTTTATTTTTTATTTTTGTCACATGATCATCAATAAACGAAACAGGTATCTGCTCAGCATTCTTTCAGGCCTCTTGATGACAATTTCATTTCCTTTTACAGGTAGCCTTACATTTCTTGTTTTTTTTTCCTGGATCCCCCTTATGATACTGGAAGACAGTATTACTATTGCTAGATATCGCTCTGGGAAAGTATTCATTCATGGCTACATTACCTTTTTTATTTACAATATTGGCACAACTTGGTGGATTTGGAATGCCAGCGAAGGCGGCGCAATCATGGCTTTTGTATTGAATTCACTTCTTATGGCTCTCGCGTTCCAATTTTTCCATTTTACCAAAAAGAAAATTGGTTCGAACTATGCGATTTTATGTTTCATAACTATTTGGACAGCATTTGAATACCTTCATTTTCAATGGGAACTTTCGTGGCCTTGGCTTTCATTTGGCAATCATTTCTCAATTATCCCTTCCGTTGTTCAATGGTATTCATTAACTGGAGTATTAGGAGGAACCATTTGGGTATTGGCAATAAACTTTTTAGGATTTCAATTATTCAAATCCATTTTCATAAAAAAAACAAGCTGGAAAATTGAATGGAAGAAACTTAGTGGATTGGTTATGATTCTTTTTATGCCGATTATTATTTCGTTGATACAGTATAACGCCTATGAAGAAGCAACAAAACCAATCGAAGTTGCAGTTTTACAACCCAACATAGATCCAATTCACGATAAATTCACACAACCACTCGACATTCAAATCAAAAGACTTTGTAACCTTGCTGACAAAACAATAACGAAGAATACTGCGATTATTATTGCTCCTGAAACCGCAATTAGTCAAGGTTTTTATGAAGAAGACATGGCCCTCTATCCATTTTATAAATACCTAAAAAAAAGAAAAGAAAATTGGGGAAAATCCGCTTTTTTTACAGGAGCATCTACCGCACGTTTTTTTGAAAAAAGGAATTCACGTGCATCAATAAAACTTGATGGCGGACCAGGATTCATGGAAAGCTACAACAGTTCTCTTTTAATGAAATCAGATGGTTCTCACGAGTTTTTACATAAATCAAAACTGGTATTGGGTGTAGAGAAAATCCCTTTTTCCAACTGGTTTCCTTTCCTGGAAGAACTCTCTATTCAAAATGGGGGAACCTCCGGCACACTTGGAGTTGAAAAAGAACCCAAAGTTCTTCAAAATGAAGAACTCACTTTTGCCCCACTTATCTGCTACGAATCGATCTATGGGGATTTCTGCGCAGAGCAATGCAAAAAAGGTGCTGAAGCAATTTTTGTTATCACAAATGATGGGTGGTGGGGCGATACACCAGGATACAAGCAACACATGAGCTTTTCCAGACTTCGCGCCATTGAAAACCGAAGATCTGTTGCTCGATCAGCAAATACAGGACTAAGTTGTATTATTAATCAACGTGGCGATGTAGTTCAACAAACCTCATGGTGGCAAGAAACAGCTCTTTTAGGAAAAATAAACCTTAACAAAGAAACGACTCTTTATTCT
>CAISOQ010000029.1 GCA_903887095.1 uncultured Flavobacteriia bacterium | reverse complement strand
TGAGCGCCAGTTGCACCCGTCGGACCAGCTGATCCTTTGATGTTGCCTGTTAAAATCCATGAAGTACTGGCATTTTTGTAATACACATTTCCTGCAATTACATCGAGGTAAAAATCACCAAAGTTGCCCAAGGTTGAAGCAGGTACAATGTTACCATAACGCCATTGGTTCAATTGATTCCCAGAATTCTTAGCATACAATGCATATGGCACACTCATGAGTTTTTGGGAGCCAAAATCTTGGTAGGTTATGCCGTTTGAAAAATCAACTGCTAAATTCACAAAATAGGAGCCAGTTGACCAGTTAATGGTTGCAAATGAGCCTGATTGAACTGTTCCTGCTCCAATTACCAAATTGACCAATCCATAGGCGGAAGTTAAAGCACTGTGTCTTTCTTGGTAAACGATTGTTCCTGTAGCACTTGTTTGTCTAATTTGCACACGAATGGCCACCGTAGTATTGGTTATCAACGTACCTCCACCATTGCGAATAACCGCCTGGTAATTAATGCCTTCGGGCGTTTGGGCTCCTACCGAGAATGAAAGCATTAAAAGGGTGAAGAGAATTAATTTTCTCATAATTTTAAATTTTTTAATAGCGGTTAGTATTGGTTGCTGTTCCATGGACTTTTACCAACTTCGCTTGTTGAATAAAAGTGCCATCTTCATGGTAGAAATTCAGAAAATAAGTCCCTGTTGCCGCACCTTCAGGAAGATCTAATTTGTATTTAAGGGAAGAAAAATCCGTTTCTAAAATCAATTTCCCGTTTTGATCAATCAGCTGCAAATGCACACGTTCGATGCTTTCTTCAGGCGCCTCTACAATGAAACAATCTGCAGATGGATTTGGGTAAACTAAAAATGGATTGTTTACTTCTGATATTCCGCTCGAAGCTGGCAGAACGGACGTAGCAGTGCCACCCGGCTGAATGAAACCATTGTTAATGCGGTTCGAAGAGGCCGTTCCTCCAAAAATGAGCGGTTCGCCTATGGTAAAGGTCATGTATCGCACTGCAGAGAATAATAAGGGATTATTCTTTAATTCTTTACCTGCGCTTGCAATTACATTTCGCTCGAAGGACAATGGAGTTGTCAAAAAAGCTCCTTTATTGAAATTTAGCTGAGCATTAGCTTGAAATGTAAAGAGCCAACTGAATGAACAAAAAATAAAGGTTTTAGGATAACTTGTGGTTATCATGGCCGGGTTGAAAAGTTTTAGTTATTCTATTTTCAAACGAAATAGGTTGCAAATATAGACTAATAGTTAGCACAAGCACCTAGCTTAATGATAATTTAATCTACTTCAAGGTGAATCACTTTTGTGAATGATTGGACACGTATGAAAACAGTTGAGAAAAACACTCAATGCATTCAATTGCATTTAATTTTTAATTTTAACTAAAACTTTATTCGATGGCAATCAATACAAAACTGCTGAAAGAAATTTGCACCGTGCCTGGTGCCCCGGGATTTGAAAAACAGATACGTGAGCTGGTGATCAAGGAACTCAAAGGTTTGACCGATGAACTGGAACTCGACAACATGGGAAACGTCTATGCCATCAAACGCGGATCCATGCCGATAGCCGAAAGAAAAAAAGTGATGATTGGGGCACACATGGACGAAATTGGGTTCATTGTAACACACATCGATGACAAAGGCTTTATCCGTTTTCACACCTTGGGTGGATTTGACCCAAAAACATTGACCGCACAGCGCGTAATTATTCATGGAAAGAAAGACGTAATTGGTGTGATGGCATCCAAACCCATCCACGTAATGTCGCCCGCAGAGCGTGAAAAAGTAGCAAAACTATCTGATTATTTTATAGACACAGGATTGGATGCCAAAGAGGTCAAAAAACTCGTCACTATTGGTGATCCTATCACGCGTGAACGAGAATTCATTGAAATGGGAAATTGTGTCAACGGAAAATCGCTTGACAACCGTTTGGCCGTTTTTATCCTCATTGAAACACTTAAAAAACTGAAAGGAAAAAAAGTTCCTTACGATATTTACGGTGTCTTTACCGTTCAGGAAGAAGTGGGCATTCGAGGCGCGAATGTATCCGCTCTGCGCATCAATCCGGACTTTGGATTTGGATTAGACACAACCATTGCCTTCGATTTACCCGGAGCAGCGGCACATGAAATGATCACAAAATTAGGCGAAGGAACAGCCATAAAAATTATGGATGCCTCTACAATCTGTGATTACCGTATGGTCGAGTTCATGAAAAACACAGCTGATAAACACAAGATCAAATGGCAACCGGAAATCCTAACAGCGGGCGGAACTGATACCGCAGGGATTCAACGAATGACTGAAGGTGGTTCGATCGCTGGCGCAGTTTCTATTCCAACACGTCACCTGCATCAAGTCATTGAAATGGCACACAAAGAAGACATCAAGGGAAGTATTGAACTTTTGGTAGCCTGTGTAACCGAGCTCGATAAGCACGATTGGCGGTTTTAATTTACAAATCTTTTATATTCAGTTGCCTGAGTTTCGGGGCTAGCTTTGCCGTAACGGCAACAACAAGAACTGTCAGTATTCCTCCGACAATAATAGAAGGTTTGAGTCCAAATGCTCTCGCAGTGGCGCCCGATTCAAATGCACCAATCTCATTTGATGAACCAATAAAAATGCCGTTTACCGCAGAAACTCTGCCACGCATATTGTCGGGTGTTGCCAACTGCAAAACAGTGTGTCGAATTACAACGCTTACATTGTCAAAAGCACCAGTCAGAAACAAGAAGAAAAAGGCCATCCAGATGTTCTCTGATAAACCGAATAAAATGGTGGATATACCAAAGGCACCCACTGATAAGAACAAATTTCTACCGGCATTTTTTGTCGGTGGTTTATAGGCAATGATAAACGCCATGACCACAGCCCCGATTGCAGGTGCAGCGCGGAGAAAACCTAATTCAACCGCTCCGGCATGTAAAATTTCTTCAGCAAATGCAGGCAATAAGGCAACTGCTCCACCAAACAATACTGCGAACAAATCAAGCGAAAGTGCACCGAGTACAACCTGATTTTTAAAAACGAATTTAATCCCTGATGTCAAACTTTCGTAGAGTGTTTCGGACTTTTCTCTTGGAGGAACTGGTTTTGAAGCAATGAATAAAAATGCTAAAAACGACAGGGAAATAAACGTAATATCCACTGTGTATGCCGTTGTATATCCTACCGCAATTAACAATCCTGCAACAGATGGTCCAAGGATAGAAGCGCCGTGCCAAACGGTACTATTCCAGGTGGCAGCATTTCCGTATAACTCACGTGGTACAATCTGAGACAAAATTGAAGGAAATGCAGCTGATAAGAATCCCCTTATCACACCTACCAAAACAATCATCGAAAAAATTGGAAGGGTCCCATAGCGTTGAATAAAGGAACTGGCATCAGTAGAAAGGTATAAAAGCGCTCCCGTGACTAAAATGAAGAGGAACGTAAACCATAAAATGATTTTCTTTCTGTTAAATGTATCAGCAATATGCCCCGAAAAAATAGAAATCACGATAAATGGAATGGCCTCAGAAAGCCCAATCATCCCAAGCGCAAAAACATCTTTTGTAATGTCATACACTTGCCAACCGACAATAACACTTTGCATGGTGATACCCATGGTAAGTAGAAATCGATTTGCGAGGTAAAACTTGTATTCCTTTAAACGAAGAACGGCAAAAGGATCGTGGGATTTTTCTTTCATACTCGGATGAAAAGTGACGATTATTTATCCAACACTTTTGGTATTCTGTAGTAGTCAGAATCTTTTTTAGGTGCGTTTTTAAGTGCTTCTCGTTGCGTAATTGTCTCTTCAGAAACATCTTCACGCAACTTATTGACCTCATCATTCATGAAAATAAGTGGCTCAACATTGTCTGTTGGCACTTCATTCAGCTTGTCCATAAAAGAAATAATGTTTTCCATATCTTTTCGGATGGCCTCTTTCTTTTCTCCTTCGAACTCCAAACGAGCGAGATGTGCAATATGGTCTACTATTTCTTCTGTAATTTTCATATGTAAATAATTTGTCTTTTAAAGGTCATATGGAATACGCCATGTTATTTTCATTTGTGCTTGCGCGAAGTATTTGCATGGCTAGTTCATGCTGCAAAATTAATGATTTTGAATGATTTTACATTCAACGTTGAACATTCCTAATGAGTTCGGGGAATTCTTTGATTAAAGGTCCGTTTATGGCATCAAAGCAGGTATTTAGCAATTCCTTTTCAGACAATTCATTGACTTTCTCAGCACTCAAAAAGGGATGTATATATACCCTTGAAACTCCTGGCCTAGCTGGTCCAAATAGCCTTTCAGGATCAGAAAAAAGTTGAAAATTATTGGTGAATGTAATTGGCACAATGGGTACTGCCAATTCTTTCGCAAGTTTAAATGCGCCCGCTTTAAAAGGCAACATGGCTGGATTACCATCATCCGGGATCGTACCCTCCGGAAAAATAACAAGACTCCAACCTTCCTGAACAGCCTTTTTTGCCAACCCGAATGACCTTGCTGCTTTTGCTCTGTCTTTGCGATGAACAGGAATATTCAATCCTTTAAAGTAGGTCCGAATAATTGGATAGCTCAGAATTTCTCCTTTGCCTAAAAATAAAAATGGGTGTTTCGACATTAGTGAATGCATCACAAAAATATCGAGGTAAGATGAATGATTTGATACAATAACATATGGGCCTTCGGGTAATTCTGCGTCCAGTATTTTTTTTATTCGGTAAAAACAAAACAACCTCATGCACCAGCTCCAACAAACAAACAATCTAAAACTCGACCTTTTCCATGCAGGCACAGCCAAAAGAATAAAGAAAAAAGGATAGAGCAGGATGGCGAAAAAGACAAAAATTATCCCCACATATAATTTCCAAATGAACCCGAAAAATCCTTTCACCGCTGTCATGACCTAAAGTTAAGCAAATCAAACGCGTCTTTGTTCAACTAAACAATATATCGTCTTAAAAGAACTAAATTTGCGCAGAAAACAGGGCAATATGGCAAGAATTCTTACAGGCGTACAAAGCACAGGAACACCACATTTAGGAAATATTTTGGGGGCAATTCAACCAGCTATTCAAATGGCGCATGCGCCTCAAAATGATTCATTTCTGTTCATTGCAGATATGCATTCATTGACACAAATCAAGGAGGGTAATGTACTTCGTGAGAACACGTACAGCACAGCCGCAACCTGGTTGGCATTTGGTTTAGACACCTCGCGAGTTGTCTTTTACCGTCAAAGCGATGTGCCTGAAACGGCAGAACTTGCTTGGTACCTTAGTTGCTTTTTTCCCTATCAACGTCTGACGCTTGCTCATTCGTTTAAAGACAAAGCCGATCGACTTGAAGATGTAAATGCAGGGCTTTTTACGTACCCTATGCTCATGGCAGCTGATATATTGCTCTATGATGCCGAATATGTTCCTGTTGGCAAGGACCAATTGCAGCACATTGAAATGACAAGAGATGTAGCTTCGCGATACAACCATCAAATGGGTGATACATTTGTTTTACCAGAAGCAAAAATTGATGAAAACACCATGTATGTGACTGGAACTGACGGGCAAAAAATGAGTAAGTCAAGAAACAACTTTATTGATATTTTCCTTCCAGAAAAAGCGCTTCGAAAGCAAGTAATGGCCATTCTCACAGATAGCAAACAACTTGAAGATGCAAAAGATCCTGACAGTTGTAATATTTTCGGAATCTATAAATTATTGGCTTCTGAAGAAGAAATTGCTACAATGCGCTCCAATTATGAGGCAGGAAATTATGGCTACGGCCATGCGAAACAAGCCTTATTCGACTTAATCATGCAAACATTTGGTGACCAAAGAGAGCGCTACAATTATTTGATGGAAAACAGATCAGAAATTGATGCGGCGCTTGCAGCTGGTGCTGAGAAAGCTAAAAAAGTAGCACGCGAAGTACTTCAGCGTGTGCGTTCCAAATCAGGTTATTAATTATGCTTTTTTATTAATGCGGTTTTCCATATATTTGCTTTGACTACAAACTATTTTCAATGAAAAAAATATTTTACTTTATCACTGTCATTTCTGGACTCTTCTTTTCCTCATGTGGATCGAATGAAACACCTCATCCAGATGCAATAGGTGGAAAAGTATATGGCGGCGAGTTTAAATTCATGTCTTCTGAGAAGGTGGAAAATCTGCTTACGATTTCTTCTATTGATATTTATGCTCAACGTTTAAATTCTCAGATTTTCGAATCTTTAGTTAAATTAGATATCGAGTCTTTGAATGTGGTTCCATGCATTGCAGAATCCTATGAAGTCAGTGATGATGCAAAATCATTTACTTTCAAAATCCGCAAAGGCATTCATTTTCACGATGACGAATGTTTTGGTGGTGAAGGCAGAGAGGTTACGGCGGAAGATGTAAAATTTACCTTGCAAATGGCTTGTTCAGGGCTAGAGATCAATAAGATGAATTACTTGTTGGTTGATCGAATTGAAGGTGCTCGTGATTTCTTTAATAGATCAAAGAAAAGTTTACCGAAAGAAGGTGTTTCAGGAATACAAGTTCTCGATAAACAAACTATTCAAATAAATTTGAATGAACCGTTTATTGGTTTTGACAAAATACTTTCTCACACCAATTTGGGAATTTTTCCAAAAGAAGCCTATGAAATGTATGGTGCAGAAATCGGAAAACACCCAGTTGGTACAGGGCCATTCATGTTGGAAAAAATGGCTGCTGATGGAGTCACATTAACGCGCAATCCAAATTACTGGAGAAAAGATGAATTTGGCAATCAACTTCCATTCTTAGATAAAGTATCGATGAGTTATGTCAAAGACAAAAAGAGTGAATTAATCGCATTTAGAAATCGCCAAATTGATGTTGTACTAGAAATTCCAGTGGATGAAATAGACAACATCTTGGGAAGTTTGAAAGACGCTCAAGCTGGTAAAAACGTAAAGCACAGGGTTGAATCAAAATCGAGCATGAGCATGAATTACGTGGCCTTTGCTTGCGAAAGTCCTGAATTCAGGGACATGAATGTGCGCAAAGCATTTAACAAAGCGGTAGACAGAAAAATAATTGTGAATAAATTACTCATGGGTGAAGGTTGGGCCGCGGAGCATGGTTTTGTTCCTGTGATGGCTAATTACCAAAACGAAACTGTTATAGGTCATAAATATGATGTAGCGGAAGCACGCGCCTTATTGGCTGCAGCGGGTTACCCAGATGGAAAAGGATTCCCAAAACTAGATTTTTATGTCAACTCGGTGGAGGGATCCTCAATTCACAAAATGTGCGAGGGTGTAGCTCAACAGATTAAAGATAATTTGAACATCGAATTAAATATCATTTTGTGTTCATATGAACAACGCAACCAGGCAATTGCGAAAGGAAAAGCGAAAATATGGCGTTCTGGTTGGATTGCCGATTATCCCGATGCAGAAAGCTTCTTAAGTCTGTTTTATAGTAAAAACATCAAGCACGATGGCGCAGAAGTCAATGCGTTTAGATTTGTCGACAACAATTACGACCAATTGTTTGAAATAGCAATGAAAGAACTTGACGAAACAAAACGAAACGAACTATTTGCGCTTTGCGATCAAATCATTATAGACAAGGCCCCGGTAATGCCCGTGCTGACAGATGATTTTATGGCTATGGTGAATGCCCGTGTTCGAGATTTCAAAACAAATTCGATGGAGACCTTGGATTTTTCATCTATCTTCATCAAAGAACCGAAAAAATAATTCGGAATAGTGTTTCATAAATAAGGCTCTCTGCTTGCATTAAAGTCACTCTCGGGTGACTTTTTATGTATACAACACCTCTCTGATTACCGTCAAGGACCGATCGACATTGAAATTTGGGATATGGAGCTCATAATACCGAATCATTATCTCCAAAGCTATTCGTTTGTCTTGGAGTAAATAATGTTCTAAACTTCCTCCACGCAAGATATCTTGAATCAAGAAAACTGCACTGCCTTCGCGAACAAGATCACCAGTAAGATCTACATTTGAAAAAGACCCTTCGTTGAGATAAAAATAGCGTTTGTTCGTGCCTTCTGTCAAAGGCTCAATTCCTAAATGAACAGCAAATTCAATCAAAAAATTGAGTGCAAGCATGCTTCCATCAAAGTTTTCTTGCTCGTTGACATTTACAAGATAGGATTCCAAAAAATCATATAAGTCTTGGTCGGATTGTTCGGTTTTTAGCGCATTTCTAAGAACATCCGCAATAAAAAATGCAACTGTAGATAGCAGTGGATTCAAAACAAAATGATGTAGGTTTCGATATGCCTTTGCCTCTGTCAACTTGCCAAGTTCACTGTCTGGTCGTTTGTAAAAGGTCAATTCACACAACGCACAGGGATAGAGCGCCGCTGCCTTTTTTTTGCCGCCTTGAAATAAGAAATGCTGCAATCCAAATTCACGCGTGTAAAACACTGTGATAAGACTGCTTTCCGAATAAGAAATCTTGTGTAAAAAAAGGGCTTTTGCTGATTGCTTCAAATGAATCAGTTTATCACGACAACTTTACCAACTTTCCTGCCCTTTCCTTCGTTTGCTGCTGACCAAATCAAGTAAACACCTGAAGTCACACGTTCACCGGATAATGTTTTACCATCCCAGGTGGCTGTTCCACCATTGGAGGTTGTTTTGTAAACTAAGTTTCCAGCTACGTCAGTTATTTTGACATCAGAATTGTATCGAATACCTTGAATAGTAATGGGTCCTTGAAAATCAGGTCGTGCTGGATTTGGAAAAACGTTTACAGAAGAATATTCAGGATCTTCGTAAGTTGCATCCGTTCTATAAGAAATCAATCCATTGTCTGTAATAATGAATAATTCCCCTGTATTCTGATCCAATTCCAAATCGAGAATATTGTTAGAAATAAGTGGTGAATTATCTTTTGTGTGCTGTTCCAAAATTTCAAGTCCATCGGCGGATAGCAAAATAATACCTGAATTCGCCGTTGCCATCCACTTTCGATTTCCGCCATCTACTTCAATATCTGTAATACTCGTATTTCCTAAAACGTATTCTACATTACCCTCATATTCAAGTTTGATCCGTTGCGCATTGTAATCACCAGCGGCTGCTCCAAATGCTGTTTCAGAATTATACAATACTGCAAAACCATTATCGGTTCCAATCCAAATCTTGTTGTCAAAATCAACTGCAATTGCCGTAACTCGATCAGACGGCAGGGCCCCAGTCGTAGATCCTGTGTTCAACCGAACCAGCTGATCGTCTGATGGATCACTCAAAGTCTTGTTATGATTGTATCCTATCAATCCTGCGCCTTCAAGAGAAAACCATTTGTTACCATTGTAATCAATTGCCAATTTTCTTGAGAACTTATTTTTAGCGGAAGAACCACAGTCAAATGACATCCAATTGCCCTCATTTGTGTAAACATTCAACGGTTGATCTGAATAACCATTAACTGCCCATAAATTTCCCTCTGTGTCATAAGAGAGGGCGCTCACCAGCGACCACAATCCTCCATTTGCACTGGCTTTTAACGTAGAGTTCGTTGGTGTAAACGTATCTGTCACTTGAGTGCTTGCTTTCATGATTGAAACCGGGATTTCAGAAAATGTTGAAACGGCAATTGTTTCCTCATCCTTGGGGTGAATCGCTACTGAAATAAAATCCCAAACATTTTGTCCATTCCAAAGACTCATATTGTCCCTGTCCCTCAATGACCATGATTCATCTTCGAATACATACATCCCAGACCCACTAAATGTTGGAGAAATTTCCGATAAACCACCACCAGCCAAAGCCAACTTACCATTTTGCCAGTCCATACTGTAAAATTCTCTCTTCGGAGGGCCTTCCAGCTTGATGGGCGAGAACACACTATTTGCATAATTTATCAATCCGAAATTGTTGTCTGCAATCCAAAGAGATCCCTGTGAATAAATTGCATTATTTGGTCGCGCATATCCACCAAACTGATAATAGCCACTCGAAACGATCGTTACTGAATAAGTAGAAGGATCAACTGACCAAATACCATCTAATAAGATCAGTAACAACTGTCCGTTGTTTTCGAGTATCGAATTTATTTCAACATTGTATGTTTGATCGAACACCGAAATAGCATTCGTTAGTGTCAATTTGAAAACACTATCACTTCCATAGTTTTCATCAGAACTAACAATGTATATTTCACTTAAAATAGTTTCTATCTCCATGTAATCGCCTGTTGCAAGAGCAGGCAAACGAGTATCTAATGTCCATTGCGCGGGATCGGCAAGGGCAAAATTAGTGTTGTCTCCAACATACAGACTGAAAGGTGAGAGGGCAAAAACGGAATCATTTCTGAAGGCAATATCCACTATCGGACTACTCCCACCCGTTGGGTACCATGTATCCCGAATTTCTTTTTTTACCGGATCCAGCTTAACGATTGAAAAATCCGTTGCCAGGTATACATAGTTATCTTTTGCAACAATTTTGTTGATTCGTTTTGACCCAGGAATTTGCGCAAGTTTTATTGCAGGAACATTCGTAATCCGATTATCAGTAAGTAAATCAATATTCCCATTGTCATATCCCACCACTACAGTTTTGAGGGATGATAAATAATACAAGCAGGTAATGTTGATATCAGAAAGACTATTGACACTCGTCATCAAACTTTGCTCTTTGGCATCCGGATCGTATTCTACTAGTCCATTTTCATAGGCAGCATAGATCAAGCCATTGCCTGCAACCACATCCACCGCTTTACTAGCAGGCACATGCAAGCGCCATTGACCTGTTCCAATTTGCGCAACTAATGTGTGTGCAAAAAAAATAAAAAGAATGAGTATTCTCATGATGTCAGAAGCATTAACGCAACGCCGTCAAATTTATTGGAATGGTTTTGAAATAACAACTAATTATTGAATCCGTTTGCATCAATGCTTTCACATTTGTACATTTGTTCACCTTGAGTTTTCTTATTCAAGAACAAGGTAAAATGGAGCAATTTTGTTCCAACTACCAAAAAGGCTCCGTGGCGCAACTTTCCTTTTGAGGATTTCAGTTGCACCATTCGCCAAAAAGGCTCCGTGGCGCAACTTTCCTTTTGAGGATTTCAGTTGCACCATTCGCCAAAAAAGGCTCCGTGGCGCAACTGTATAGCGCACTGGATTTCGGCTCCAGCGGTTGTGGGTTAGAATCCCTCCGGGGTCACAAAAACAAAAACGAGAATGACAGCAAGAGCGTCATTCTCGTTTTTGTTTTACATCATTTTCATTACCTTCGGTGCTGCTTCGCGGTCTGATTCTCACTTTTTATTCTAATACTATAAACATTATCAATCTATCTATTGATTAAATCGATAATCTTTCGCGTTCACGGGAAATATCTTTGTTTACAAACAATACTCAAATACATACTCTATGAAACGCAAAGCAACTGCAATTGGTCTAGTTCTGACATGTTCAGCACTTGGTCAACAAGCTTCGGAAGGTAGTGCGGGAAAATGCCCGTATAACATGGGCAAGAGCGCAACTTCAAATGAACTATCTGCAAACTCAATTGTGCAAGATTCAACTCATAAAAAGGAAGGGAATAATGATTTTCAATGGTGGCCCAACCAATTAGACCTTTCAGTTTTAAGACAAAATTCATCGTTGTCTGACCCTATGGGATCAAACTTTGAATACCGCCAAGCGTTTCTCACGTTGGATTATTTTGCATTGAAAAAGGATATTGCTGCAGTTCTTACAAACTCTCAAGACTGGTGGCCTGCCGATTACGGAAATTATGGGCCTCTTTTCATTCGAATGGCTTGGCATAGTGCAGGAACATATCGTACAGGTGATGGCCGGGGAGGATCAAGTGCTGGTCAACAACGTTTTGCACCCCTTAACAGCTGGCCTGACAATGCGAATTTGGATAAAGCCAGAAGGCTCTTATGGCCAATTAAACAAAAATATGGAAGTAAAATTTCATGGGCTGATTTAATGGTGCTATCAGGAAACGTTGCGCTTGAATCAATGGGATTTAAAACATTTGGCTTCGCTGGAGGCAGAGTAGATGTTTGGGAGCCAGAGAAAGATGTGTATTGGGGTGCCGAAAAGAAATGGTTAGACGACAAACGATATTCGGGTGATAGACAGCTCGAAAATCCGCTTGCTGCGGTTCAGATGGGGCTGATTTATGTCAATCCAGAAGGCCCAAATGGTAACCCGGATCCACTTGCCGCTGCTAAAGATATTCGTGAAACATTCGGTCGAATGGGAATGAACGATGAAGAAACTGTTGCCCTCATCGCTGGTGGACATTCATTTGGTAAAACACATGGTGCAGGACCCGCTTCCCATGTTGGCAAAGAACCTGAGGCAGCTGGTATTGAAGAACAAGGATTGGGGTGGAAAAGTGATTTCAAATCCGGTAAAGGAACGGATGCGATAACTTCAGGGCTTGAAGTAACATGGACACCAACACCCACACAATGGAGCCATTCCTTCTTTAAAATTCTTTTCAATAATGAATGGGTACTTACGAAAAGTCCAGCAGGGGCTAATCAATGGGTGGCGAAAGAAGGCGCAGCAATCATTCCCGATGCATTTGATGCTTCCAAAAAACATTTACCGACTATGTTAACCACGGACCTTTCACTTCGATTTGATCCAGCCTATGAAAAAATTTCAAAACGTTTCATGGACAACCCCGCTCTTTTTGAAGATGCCTTTGCAAGAGCTTGGTTTAAATTAACACATCGTGACATGGGTCCGAATGATCTTTATTTAGGCCCAGAAGTGCCAAAAGAAGATTTACTATGGCAAGACCCTGTTCCAGCATTGAATCATGAATTAATCAATGCACAGGATATTGCCTCACTAAAGTCGAGCATTCTCAATTCTGGATTAAAGTCTCAAGAACTCGTTGAAACTGCTTGGGCCTCTGCCTCAACTTATCGGGGCTCCGACAAAAGAGGCGGAGCTAATGGCGCACGAATCCAACTTGAACCGCAAAGAAGTTGGGAAGTAAACAACCCTGAACAACTGAAAAGAGTATTGATTGTTTTAGAAAAAATTCAAAAAGAATTCAATGCAAAATCCACTACTAAAAAAGTTTCTATGGCCGACCTCATTGTATTGGGAGGGTGCGCTGCAATTGAACAAGCCGCTAAAAAAGGTGGCTCTCCAGTTGACGTACCTTTTACACCAGGAAGAATGGATGCTTTGCAGGAACAGACAGATATTAAATCGATTGCCTTTCTTGAACCAATGGCCGACGGATTTCGTAATTATTCAAAAACACAATATACCATCTCAACCGAAGAATTGCTTGTAGATAAAGCACAATTGTTGGAACTTACCGCTCCTGAAATGACTGTTTTAATAGGTGGTATGAGGGTTCTGGATGCTAACTTCAACGACACGAAGCACGGTGTTCTAACCTTAAAACCTGGAACATTGAGCAATGACTTTTTCGTAGAACTTTTGGACATGAATACAGTGTGGACACCTGCATCAAATAACAAAGAAATGTTTGAGGGCAGAGATCGTAAAACTGGGAATTTAAAATGGACCGCAACGAGGGCCGATCTTATCTTTGGTTCGCACTCTGAACTTCGTGCTTTATCTGAAGTATATGCCAGTTCAGATGCAAAAGAGAAATTTGTCAAGGACTTTGTTAATGCCTGGGTGAAGGTAATGAATGCGGATCGATTCGATTTAACAAAATAATTTCAACAATACAAAAGGCTCGGAATTTCTGAGCCTTTTGTATATCCTCACATTCTATTCCTCCCTCTTTTCAAAAAAGGACATTAGATAAATCGTAAACGCAAAATACCCGAAATCCATGAAACCGTTGTCGTAACTTTGAGCAAGAAAACTTCCAAAAAACAGAATTAAAAAGAGAAGTAAAGAAACATGAAATCCCCATTTTGAAAATTTAGGTGTCTGACTTTCCTTAAATTCTCCTTTCAACAATGCCAAAACAAACAAACTTGCAATTGCTAATTCAAGTAAAACAATAATCAAAAAGGAAATCGTAACTCCACCCGGCACCCAGTTTATAAGTGTGGCTGAATATTTATCAATGTACCACTTTGGTGGGAATTCACCCATAATCTTTTGAATGCCTGTTATACCTCCAACAAGGGCATAAATAAGAAGGATTAAAGTTCTTTTAAACATGCTTGAATTGTTTTAAGCTACTGTTTTTCTATCATAAGCTTTTCATGATAGGTCTCAGATTCCGTGATTAAATAAAGATTGTACAAGCCCGTTTGGGGCGATGTGAGAAGTATCTTTTGCTGTTTCTCGCCTGGCAAAACTGGTCCAAGATCTATTTCCTTCGTCAAATTTCCTGTTGGATCATATAATTCGATTCGGGCATAGTTGCTTTCACCGATATTCATTCGAACATTAATCTCACCTTTAGTTGGATTTGGATAGACTTCCAAGGCAACTTTTTTTGTGTCAACGATTAATAATTCCTGCAAATTATTTGGTATTACGTTAAGCGCTAATTGAATGGTTGTATCATTTAAACAACCATCTTGAAGGGTTAATCGTATGTCGTATTTTCCCGGAATCGTATAAAAATGGGAGGGATTTTGAGAAATGCCAGTTGTGCCATCTCCGAAATCCCATAAATAAGTATGAGCAGGCATGGACTTAAATTGAACAGCCGTATTTGAGGAAAATCCTTTTGAATGCGCCGCTAAATCCTCAATAAATGCATCAACATTTTCTGAAAAAGTAGTTTGATTCATTACAGTTATTGTTCCACCACCAATTTTCACTTCATTTCCACATGCATTTTTCACACTCACTATTGGTAGATAAACCCCTGAATCTTGATAGGCGTGCACGCCGCTTATGCCAGTGTGACCATCTCCATAATCGAAACGATAATTTTGGTTCCAATTCGTTTGAAAATAGACTTCTGTTCCCGGACAAATTGGTTTTAATGTGTTCTTACTGATATCTAGAAAGGATTCTGGTAAAATGTCCCCGCTCACATGAATGATTGTTTCCGATACTATTGTTTTAATTCCATTGAATGCCTTCAATTGAACGTTATAGTCGCCTTCTTTGTGAAAAACATGTTGGAAATAGCAATGCGTCTGACTTTTGCTTTCCTTGATTCCATCGCCGAAATCAATGGTGAAGTCAAAAATCTCATTCTGTTGATTTAATTCACTGAAGTCATCCCAAAAATCAACACTTTCACCAGGACAAACCTCATTTTTTGACACCCCGAGGACTCCTTCGGCATACACAAAATGACTCCCACACAAAAGCAAGACTAGTGTGCATTTTTTTAAAAGATTTGGGAGTGGATTCATGTTTTGTTGTGAAAATTTTGCTGGTTTTAGGTTTAAAAAAAGGCCTCCGTTTCCGGAGACCTTTTCTCAATTAATCTTCTATCCTGAACACATTTCACATGCGTCCGGATTATCCAGTGAGCAGGCGATTGCCGCTTGTTGTTCTTCAATGGTTTTTGCGCTTGGTTCTTCAACAACTGATTTGTCAACAGTAAACTTAATCGCATCAGTAGCGGCCTTCGTTCTTAAGTAATACATACCCGTTTTCAACCCTTTCTCCCAACCGTAGAAGTGCATTGATGTCAATTTTCCGAAGTTTGCATTTTCCATGAAAATGTTCAACGATTGTGATTGACAAATGTATGCCCCACGATCAGCTGCTTGATCGATAATTGCCTTTTGAGAAATTTCCCAAGCTGTCTTGTAAAGATCTTTCAAACGCTGTGGAACTTCGTTGATGTTTTGAACAGAACCATTTGCTGCCATAATCTTCTGACGCATTTCTTTGTTCCAAAGACCTTCTTTCACAAGATCCTTTAGAAGGTGTTTGTTCACAATAATAAACTCGCCTGAAAGCACACGTCTTGTATAGATATTTGAAGTATACGGTTCAAAACACTCGTTATTACCCAGAATCTGTGCTGTAGATGCTGTAGGCATAGGTGCAAGTAACAATGAGTTTCTAACTCCGTGTTGTTTCACCTCTTCTTTCAACACATTCCATTCCCATCTGTCTGTTGGAGTAACACCCCACATATCAAACTGGAAGATTCCCTTTGAAACTGGTGAACCTTGGAATGACTCATATGGTCCTTCTACCTTCGCCAAATCTTTTGACGCAGTCATTGAAGCATAGTAAATCGTTTCAAAAACTTCACGGTTCAACGCTCTCGCCTCTTCAGATTCAAATGGGAAGCCCATCATGATGAATGCATCAGCCAATCCTTGTACACCAAGTCCAATTGGACGGTGACGTAAATTTGAATTTCTTGCCTCTTCTATTGGATAGAAATTCTCATCGATAATGCGGTTCAAGTTAATTGTTGCCTGATACGTTACCTCAAATAATCTGTTGTGGTCAAATCCACCATCTTCAGTTACGAATTTTGGTAACGCCAACGAAGCAAGGTTACAAACTGCTACCTCATCAGGTGCTGTGTACTCAATAATCTCAGTACAAAGGTTGGATGATTTAATTGTTCCAAGGTTTTGCTGATTTGATTTAGCATTCGCTGCATCTTTGTACAACATGTATGGTGTTCCTGTCTCAATTTGAGATTCAAGGATTTTAAACCATAAATCCTGTGCCTTAATCGTTTTTCTTCCTTTTCCTTCTTGCTCGTATCGTGTATATAATTCCTCAAAAGCAGCGCTGTGTGTATCAGAAAGACCTGGGCACTCGTGCGGACACATCAAGGTCCAATCACCATTGTCTTTCACTCGCTTCATGAAAAGATCTGGAATCCAAAGTGCGTAGAACAAATCTCTGGCTCTTGATTCTTCTTTTCCGTGGTTCTTTTTAAGATCAAGGAAATCAAATACGTCTGCATGCCAAGGCTCGATGTACATTGCGAAAGAACCTTTTCTTTTTCCTCCACCTTGATCAACATAGCGCGCAGTATCGTTGAATACCCGCAACATCGGAACAATACCATTAGATGTACCGTTGGTTCCTTTGATATAAGAACCCGTAGCGCGGATGTCATGAATAGACAATCCGATTCCACCTGCTGATTGCGAAATTTGAGCACATGATTTCAATGTATCATAGATCCCTTCTATGCTATCTTCTTTCATGGTCAACAAGAAACAAGATGACATTTGTGGTTTTGGGGTGCCTGAATTGAATAATGTTGGTGTTGCATGTGTGAACCAACCTTCAGACATCAAATTATATGTTTTAACCGCTGATTCGATATCGTTTTTGTGAATACCTACTGCCACACGCATCAACATTTGTTGTGGTCTTTCAGCAATAACACCATTCAGTCTCATGAGGTAAGAGCGCGTAAGAGTCTTGAAACCAAAATAGTCATAACGGAAATCACGGTCATAAATAATGCTTGAATCAAGCACATCTTTATTGTCCATTACCACACGGTAAACATCATCAGCAATCAATGATGCATTTTCATTCGTTTTCGGATCTACGTATCGGTGTAAATCCTCAATTACTTCAGAAAATGTTTTCTTTGTTTCCTTGTGCAAGTTGGATACTGCAATTCTAGATGCAAGCAAAGCATAATCTGGGTGATCGATTGTCTTTGCAGCTGCAACTTCAGCAGCTAAATTGTCCAAATCTGTGGTAGATACACCATCGTATATCCCTTCAATCACTTTCATCGCTACCGCCTCAGGCGACACTAATGGATCAAGACCATAGCACATTTTTATGATTCTTGCCGTGATTTTGTCAAACTTAACAGCCTCTTTCCTACTGTCTCTTTTTACTACATACATTTCTACGCGCTTTTATAGTTGGTTATTATTAGGTTAACTTTTTTAAAAATCTTCTTCCGTGCTGAATTTGTGTTGGTCATTTCCGGCAAGAACACCCGACTTTTGGTACTCTCCCACTCTTTTTTCGAAGAAATTCGTTTTTCCCTGAATGGAAATCATTTCCATAAAATCAAATGGATTCGATACGTTGAAGATTTTTTCATTTCCTAATTCAGTCAATAAACGATCTGCCACGAATTCAATGTATTGCGACATCAAATCACTGTTCATTCCTATCAACTTCACTGGCAATGCATCCAAAATAAATTCTTTTTCAATCTCCACTGCTTCTGCGATAATATCACGAACTTGGTCTTTAGAAAGCTTATTTACCAGGTGGTTATTGTAAAGCAAGCAAGCAAAATCACAGTGCAATCCTTCATCACGCGAAATCAATTCATTCGAGAAAGACAATCCTGGCATAAGTCCACGCTTCTTTAACCAGAAGATTGAACAAAATGAACCAGAGAAGAAAATTCCCTCCACAGCAGCGAATGCCACCAAACGCTCTGCAAAAGAACCTTTTTCAATCCAACGCAAAGCCCAGTCTGCTTTTTTGCGAACACAATCTAGTGTATCGATAGCATTGAAAAGGTAGTTTTTGTCTTTTGTATCCTTGATATAAGTATCAATCAACAATGAATACGTTTCAGAATGAATGTTCTCCATTGTAATCTGAAATCCGTAAAAGAATTTTGCCTCCGTATACTGCACCTCTGACAAGAAGTGCTCAGCAAGATTTTCGTTTACAATTCCATCAGAAGCAGCAAAAAACGCAAGAACATGCTTCACGAAGTGACGCTCATCATCATTCAATTTGTTTTCCCAATCGATCAAATCCGGAGAAAGATCTATTTCTTCTGCTGTCCAGAAACTCGCCTCTGCTCTTTTGTAATAGTTCCAGATGTCATCATGTTGAATTGGAAATAGAACGAATCTATTCTTGTTCTCTTCCAAAATCGGTTCTGCACTTGCCATTTTTTTTCTTTTAGTTATATCAGTATCATT
>CAISOQ010000028.1 GCA_903887095.1 uncultured Flavobacteriia bacterium | reverse complement strand
TAATATTTTTAACGATGGTGCATCACCTTGCAGCAGTATTAACGCGACGTATTATAATGTTTCTCCAACTTCTTCAGGAGTTAATATCACAAAAACACTAAGTACTCATTCGCTATATACGGCTGCTCCATCACCTCCTCAATTTACTGGCGCATGTGGATCAATCACTCTTCTCCCAGTTGAATTTCTCGATTTTTCAGGTGCTTGCCAATTCGGGTCAAATGCATTGCATTGGTCGACAGCTTCGGAACACAACAATGCTTACTTCACCATTGAACGTGCTGGGAATGATGGGTTGTTTACTGTGTTAGCAACTATTCAAGGAAGTCAAACAACCACTTCGTTGACGAATTATGATTTCCAAGATATTATGCCTTTGCGCGATGTGAATTACTATCGCTTATCTCAAACTGATGTAAATGGTGATTCTCAAATTTTGAAAACAATTTCAGTGGATAACAATAAGTGTTTGGAAGAGGGTAATGGAATGTTTGTCTTTGCTGATCAGAGCGGACAATATATTACAATTGATTATCCTTTTCAATCTCATAGAACAATGAACATAGAGATCTATAATTCAATAGGTCAATTAATAGAAACTCAGTCGCTGCAGTTTGATTCAACTGTCAGTAGAACTCAAATACATTTAAGGTCGTCTTTCTCCAACGGAATGTACTTTTTGAAGCTTTCGGATTCATCCGAAGCTTTCACAGAAAAGTTCATGATAAGAAAGCAATAGTTTAGTAAGGTTTAGGTTAAGATTTAGGTTTAGGTTATGAAACAGATGGTCATTATTCAAGTCATTCAAAACATTCCGAAGGGGTGAGATGCTGTCTGTTTTATAAAAAAGGCCTTTCTCACAGAGAAGGGCCTTTTTTTATTTATGTAAATTTGTGATGTTATGTATTATACGGATGAAACAGTCGTTTTTCTAAACGGCGAATTTGTGAAAGCAAAAGAAGCAAATGTAGGGTTGTACAATCAAACCATGCATTATGGAAATGGTGTGTTTGAAGGTATTAGATCTTATGACACACCCGATGGAACGAGAATATTTAAAGCAAAGGAACATTACGATCGTTTGCATTATTCTGCTCAAATGATGCACATTGATTTGAAATATTCTTCTGAGGAATTGGAAAATATTACCTATCAGTTGCTTGAAAAAAATGGAATGAAGGATGCTTACATTCGTCCGCTGGTATACTTAGGTGAAAATATGTCGCTTACTCCTACCAATGATGTATATGTTGTTATAATGGCCTGGGAATGGGGTAAATACCTTGGTGATAACATGTTAAAAGTGATGTTGTCATCTTACCAGCGACCAAATCCGAAAGCATGTCATGTGCAGGCAAAAGTTGTTGGGCATTACACGAATAGTATTCTGGCTACCACTGAAGCGAAACAAAAAGGCTTTAATGAAGCCTTGCTGACGGATATTAATGGATTTGTTGCCGAAGGTCCAGGTGCGAATTTCTTTTATGAAAAAGATGGAAAATTATTCACGGCTCCATTGGGTAACATCCTCTCAGGAATTACACGCGCAACGGTTTTTGAAATTGCAAGAGAATTAGATGTAGAAGTCGAAGAACGCTTTTTTAAACCTGAAGAAATTTATACAGCCGATGCAGCTTTTTTCTGCGGTACCGCAGCAGAAGTAATTGGTATTGCGCAATTCAATGAGTATAAATTCCCTTTAAATTGGGAGGATAGCAACAGTTACATGGTACAGCGTAAGTACAAGAGAAGAGTTGCTTTCAATGAATACAAAAATGTTTATCTATAACTAAATGGAACTTAATAAGTACAGTAAAGTTATCACTCAGGATGAAACCCAACCTGCTTCGCAAGCTATGCTCTATGGTGTAGGTCTGACTGAAGATGATATGAAAAAACCTCAGGTTGGAATTGCTTCTACTTGGTTTGAGGGGAATACTTGCAATATGCACCTAAATGGTTTATCCAAGTATGTGAAAGATGGGGTTCAGAACAATGGTCAAGTGGGTCTGCAGTTCAATACGATTGGTGTGAGCGACGGAATTACAAATGGCACGAATGGCATGCGTTATTCATTAGTTTCTAGAGAAATTATAGCTGATTCTGTTGAAGCTGTTACGGCAGCACATTATTATGATGGATTGGTTACAATAGCAGGGTGTGATAAGAATATGCCTGGTATGACCATGGCGATGATTCGTCTTGATCGCCCGTCTCTTATGGTGTATGGAGGAACAATAGCCTCAGGAAATTATAAGGGTCAAAAACTCAATATAGTTTCGGCATTCGAAGCACTTGGTGAACGTTATGCTGGCAAGATATCAGAAGAAGATTACAAAGGTGTTATAAAGAATGCGTGTCCTGGGGCAGGAGCTTGCGGCGGAATGTATACAGCAAATACTTTGTCTTCAGCAATTGAGGCACTTGGTCTCAGCTTGCCATTTAGTTCATCAAATCCAGCAATGAGTGCTGAAAAAAGAGAAGAATGTTTGAATGTTGGTAAATACATGAAGATTCTTTTGGAAAAGGATATCAAGCCTTCAGATATTCTATCTAAAAAAGCATTTGAAAATGCACTTCGGGTGGTTATTGTATTGGGTGGGTCAACCAATGCTGTTCTTCATCTTATTGCGATGGCCAAGACGGCAGGAATTGATCTGTCCCTAGAGGATGTTACACGAATGAATAATGAAACGCCATTAATTGCAGACCTCAAGCCAAGTGGTAAATATCTTATGGAAGATGTTTTTGCTATTGGTGGAGTACCGGCAATAATGAAGTATTTGTTGTCGAAAGGATTACTTCACGGCGATTGTCTGACTGTAACGGGGAAGACACTGAGAGAAAACCTGTCAGAAGTGAATGATTTACCTGAATCACAAGATGTGATTTATCCAATCGAACAACCTTTGAAGTCTTCGGGTCACTTAAGAGTACTCTATGGAAACTTGGCTCCTGAGGGATCCATAGCAAAGATTACAGGTAAGGAAGGAGAACAATTCTCAGGCCCAGCTATTGTCTTCGAAGATGAATTCGATTGTATTCGTGGAATACGAGATGGTGAGGTTAAAGCTGGAAATGTGGTGGTAATACGCAATGAAGGACCAAAAGGCGGGCCCGGTATGCCAGAAATGTTGAAGCCTACATCTGCTTTGATTGGAGCTGGATTTGGAAACAGCGTTGCTCTTATTACTGATGGTCGTTTTTCAGGTGGAACACATGGATTTGTTGTAGGTCATGTTTGTCCTGAAGCATTTGATGGTGGACCAATTGCGTTAGTTAAAAATGGAGATCATATTATAATTGATGCCATTAATAATACGATCAATGTTGAACTTTCTGATGAAGAGTTGATGGAACGAAAAGATAAATGGATTCAGCCTGAACTAAAGGTGAAGAAAGGTGTTCTTTATAAATATGCTAAACAAGTGAGTTCCGCATCAGAAGGATGTATTACCGATAAATAATTAAGAAATGAATATACGTGGAGCAGAGGCGCTCATGCATTGCCTCGTGGAAGAGAATGTAGATACAATATTCGGTTACCCTGGAGGTGCAATTATGCCGGTATATGATGCGCTTTACGATTTTAAAGATAAGTTGAACCATGTTTTGGTTCGCCATGAACAGGGAGCAATTCACGCTGCGCAAGGATTTGCTCGTACTTCGGGTAGAGTGGGTGTTTGCTTTGCAACATCTGGTCCAGGTGCAACGAACCTGATTACAGGATTAGCTGATGCAATGATTGATTCTACACCTGTCGTTTGTGTAACTGGTCAAGTCGCTTCTCATTTATTGGGAACGGATGCTTTTCAAGAGACGGATGTAATTGGGATTTCTATGCCCGTTACTAAATGGAACATTCAGGTGACAAGGGCGGAGGATATTGCGCCGGCTATGGCAAAAGCATTTTATTTGGCAAAGTCAGGTCGTCCTGGTCCCGTTCTGGTTGATATCACCAAAGATGCGCAATTCGGAATGGTAGACTTTTCTTATGAGAAATGTGCTTCTATACGAAGTTATATCCCGAAACCAAAATTAAATACTTCAGCGCTCAATGAAGCAGCTGCCTTGTTGAATTCAGCCAATAAACCTTATTTGCTAGTTGGACAAGGTGTCATCCTTTCTGAAGCACAAGAAGCATTGAAATCTTTTGTCGATAAAAGTGGTATTCCGGTGGCATTGACTTTACTTGGTTTAGGTGCATTTCCTGCAGATCATCCACTTTATGTCGGATATCTGGGGATGCATGGGAATTATGCGCCAAATATTCTTACTAATGAATGTGATGTAATTCTTGCAGTCGGAATGCGATTTGATGATCGTGTGACAGGTGACGTGAGTCGCTATGCGAAACAAGCAAAAGTGATTCATATTGATATCGATCCAGCAGAAATTAATAAAATAATTAAGGCTGATGTCGCAGTGCACGCAGATGCCAAAGATGCATTAGAGGCTTTAACCACAATCATTGAAAAGAAAGAATATCCTGTGTGGTTAAATCAATTCAGAGAATTGGAACAAATTGAGAAAAATGAGGTGGTAGAAAATGCTGTTAATCCAGAAGGCTTAGAGTTGAGGATGGCAGAAGTTGTCGATAAATTATCTCAAAAAACTGACGGAAAGGCAATTGTAGTTACAGATGTAGGTCAACATCAAATGATTGCTTCTCGTTATTATAAATACAAAGGACACCGAAATAATGTTACCTCAGGAGGTTTGGGTACGATGGGATTTGCCTTGCCAGCAGCAATTGGTGCAAAATTAGGCAACCCAAGTCAAACGGTCGTTGCTATTATTGGCGATGGCGGATTTCAAATGACAATTCAGGAATTAGGTACGATCCTTCAATTTGGAATGGATGTCAAGATCTTAATTCTGAATAACAATTTCCTTGGGATGGTGCGACAGTGGCAACAATTATTCTTTGATAGGAGGTATTCCTTTACTGAGATTGTGAATCCAGATTTTACCGCGATTGCAAAAGCTTATTCGATTGAATCTTTAAAAATAACAGAGCGAGAGGAGCTTAATGCGGCACTTGACCAGATGCTGCAGTCGAAAGGTTCTTTTTTACTAGAAGTTGTTGTTGAGAAAGAAGACAATGTGTTTCCAATGGTCGCAACTGGAGCATCTGTATCAGAAATCCGATTAAATTGATAAAAAATGGAAACAACATTTAACATATCTGTTTTTACAGAAAACAGCATCGGTATTCTGAATCGGATTACCATCATCTTTACGCGTCGTCATTTGAACATTGAGAGTATAACTGCATCTGAATGTGAAGTAAAAGGGATTTATCGCTATACAATCGTTGTAAACACCTCTTTGGAACAAGTACAAAAAGTGGTTGCGCAGATCGAAAAACAGGTGGAGGTACTAAAGGCTTTTTTTCATAGAGATGAAGAGGTGGTGCATCAGGAAATCGCTTTGTATAAAATGCGTACAGATGCATTTG
>CAISOQ010000027.1 GCA_903887095.1 uncultured Flavobacteriia bacterium | reverse complement strand
CATTTTTAAGAAATGCACCATAAAGGTCATCACACTTTGCTTTATCAATTCGGCCTTTTTGAATTTGATTTCCCAAACTCTCTCTTGAAAGAACATGAATTACACGAAGTCGATCCATGTAATTATTTTTTAATGCCTCAATTTCTTCTCGAAAGATGATACTTCCAAAATTCTTGTTTCCGTAAAAGAATGTAACACTAGAATTTGGTTCTTCTTTTAAAACTGTTTTTGCTATAGAAAGTATTGGTGTAACACCGCTTCCAGCAGCAAAAAGCGCATAGTTTTTAGAAGCATTTTGATTGGGTGCTAAAGCAAAATTCCCTGTTGGAGTCATTACTTCAATCGAATCGCCAATTTTTAATGCGTCATTGGCAAAATTGGAAAAGACGCCATTTTCAACTCGTTTTACGGCAACGCGCCATTCGTTTTCAAAAGGTGAAGAACACAGTGAATAAGAACGACGTGTGTCTTGACCGTTGATAATTGCCTTTAACGTGAGGTATTGTCCAGATTTATAAGCATAATCAGACTTCAACGACTCAGGAACTCCAAACGCGATGGATACAGTGTCTTCCGTTTCACGGCGAACATCTGCAATCACAAGAGCATGAAATTTTGGTGTCATTTTGCTAGAATTTATGGTCAAAAATAGTCATTTGTTCGCGAAGAAAAAAGCACTAATTAAACCGATTATCCGTGGGGTTAAAGTGTCGCTTCAATGATGGTTAATTGTTATTAGCTGAATAATATTTGAATCAGTTTGAAGTCAAGCGAAGTTTGGTATATCAAAACAATTAAAACTTAAAGTCATGAAAAATACAAAATCAATAATCGCACGACTAACTGTTCTTTTTGGGATTACTATTCTTGCTGTACTCGGAATATTAATTTCATGTGAAAAGGAAAACTTTACACCAATTAGTGAAAATTCAATGGAGAAAACAGTGCAATCAGATTTGACTTCCAATGAAATGCCAATTGTAGATATTTGCGGAACAATGATGAGCAAAAAACTCCTTACTGACCAAAAAAAGGAGGTTGGGACAGCATTTTTGTTTAATGACAAAAGGTACTTTTATGTGCATGCTGCCGTGAATGCTGATTACAAAGTGAAAAATGCTTATTTGTTCACCGGGAAAAAAGAAGAAATACCTTTGACAACTGCCGGAGACCCCGATTTTCAGCATTTTAATCATCAGATTGTCAATCAAGGTTTTTCAACGGTTCGTTCATTCAAAATTCCATTGGAAGAGCTGACTGGTAAATTTTCTGTTGCACTGATGCTTCAAATTTTGCCAAAAAATGAGACGTACAACTTCTTAAAGCTAAAGGCTTGGGGGCAGGGTCAAAGTTTTGGAGCGAATGTAGGCAAAAGAGGTATGTTTTTTCCATATGAAAAGGGAATTTGTTTGTACATCGATCGAGAGGAACCTGCAGCTGCGAATGAATAGCTAGATTCACTTCTTATTGAAAGGGTCACGGGAAATTGTGGCCCTTTTTATTTTAGTTAATTTCAACATGTTGAATGTAGAAGTTAAATTCATTAAATTTGTATACCAACTCTAATCTAGTTATGAAAGAAGTAAGTATTGATGAGCTGAAGCGCAGGTTTCAAGAGAAAATTGATAAAGACATCAAAATCGAGCCAAAGGACTGGATGCCGGATGATTATCGTCAAACATTGATCAGGCAGATCTCACAGCATGCACATTCTGAAATTGTTGGGATGTTGCCTGAAGGAAACTGGATAACTCGTGCGCCAAATCTTCGCCGGAAAGCAGTTTTACTCGCTAAAGTGCAAGATGAAGCTGGTCATGGATTGTATCTGTACAGTGCAGCTGAGACACTTGGCGCAGATCGCGAGGAAACAATTGATGATTTACATACGGGTAAAGCAAAATATTCGTCCATTTTTAATTATCCAACACTAACGTGGGCCGATATGGGTGCGATTGGCTGGTTGGTTGATGGTGCTGCCATAATGAACCAAGTTCCGCTGTGTCGTTGCTCATATGGACCGTATGCGAGGGCAATGGTAAGGGTGTGTAAAGAGGAATCTTTTCACCAACGTCAAGGTTTTGAGATCATGACAACTTTGGCAAAAGGTACACCTGAGCAAAAAGCAATGGCACAAGATGCTCTCAATCGTTTTTGGTGGCCTGCATTAATGATGTTCGGTCCAAATGACGCTGATTCAAAGCACACGGAACAATCAATGCGTTGGAAGATAAAGCGACACACAAACGATGAGTTGCGTCAGCAATTTGTTGATGTGACTGTGCCTCAGGCTGAAATGATTGGGCTTACTGTTCCTGATAAAGACATGAAATTCAATGAAGCGACGGGTCACTATGAACATGGACCAATTAACTGGGATGAATTCTGGGAAGTTGTAAAGGGCAACGGGCCATGTAACAAAGATCGTATTGATGTTAGAAGAAGTGCGAAGGAAAAAGGAGAATGGGTGAGAGAGGCTGCAAATGCCTATGCTGAAAAACGTGCACGCAGAAAGAGTGCTTAAAAAAAATAGAATCAATGAGTAAAAACGAGTGGCCACTTTGGGAAGTTTTTATCCGCAGTAAAGCAGGATTAAACCACAAGCACGTGGGAAGTTTAAGAGCAGCCGACGCCGAAATGGCAGTCGAAAATGCTCGAGATGTTTACACGAGAAGATCGGAGGGGATTAGCATTTGGGTAGTTGAATCCAAAGATGTTTATGCGTCTGATCCAACTGAAGCTGATGCATTGTTTGAACCAGCTGACTCAAAAATATACAGGCATCCAACATTTTATGATGTTCCGGATGGAATTTCTCATATGTAAACAATTCCGCAGAAATGAGTTCACTTTTTGAATACACCCTTCGTTTGGGTGATGATAGTTTGATT
>CAISOQ010000026.1 GCA_903887095.1 uncultured Flavobacteriia bacterium | reverse complement strand
TATTTATCAGGTCTCATGACTCCTCCAATGTGACAAGATTTCGATTTGTAAAACTCTAGTTCAATGACTATTCACCTAACTATTCTATATTATTTCTCTGATTTATTTATCAAAAAATTCAATACCAGCTACTAAACTTTACTTCCTGTCACTTTCGGAAAAAGTAAAAATGATGTATTCAAAATTAACTCGCTATAAAATTGATTGATAATGGAAATGATTACCAACTTCCTCAAGAATTCTTTAGAAGAATCTTTCTTCAATTTAACTTTATATGCTGTTTTCGGAATCGCAGTTTTTTGTCTAGTCTGGAAAGGATTGAAGAACGTTTGGCGTTGGCGAAGAATTCAACCCAAAAGTGAGCAGCGAAAGCATTTTTTCCGTCACGACATCCTTTTTTCGTTTGGTTCCATTTTATTGGCTGGAGTGCTCACCGCCTTCATCACATTACTGGATCAACTCGGTTTTATGAAACTCTATTGGGATTTCAAGGAATATAGCATTGTTTGGGGATCACTTCAACTGTTTATCCTTATTTTTTTCACAGATGCCTATTTCTATTGGACGCACCGTTGGATGCATCACCCGAAGATTTACCGATGGGTGCATAAAACACATCACAAAAGTACCGATCCATCTCCATTAACCATTTTCGCATTTCATCCGTTGGAAAATTTGATAGAATTTCTCCCATTTATTCTTCTTCCAATGCTTATTCCTATTTATTGGCCTGTTTTATTTCTTTGGCAAACGCTTGATTTACTGAATAATGTTTTGGGACATCTTGGCTATGAAATTTATCCAAAGAATTGGGTGCGCCTGCCTTTCTTGAAATGCAAAACCGCATCAACCCACCACAACATGCACCATGAACAGTTCACTGGAAATTATGGCTTGTACTTCACCTTTTGGGATAAATGGATGAAGACGGAAATTAAGGACTATCAGGAACGGTTTGATGCGGTACATAAGAGTAAATAATATGCTGTATAGCAATAGGTTGATGTGAATTAAATCGATCAATACGAAGTTTATATGAACAGAACTTTTTGAAATTTAATTTGTTATAAAGAAAATTTAAAGAAATGAAAATAAGAGTGTTCATACTTGTTTTGATGTACTGCTCTGTTGCGTGGTCTCAACAATTGGAGTTTCAATACACCAATCAGCAAGTTAATTTTTATAACGACCTAACCAGCGACACTCCAATCTTCACACAAAACTTTGATGATCAAGTGTCTGCTGCAATTCCAATTACCCCTTTTACAATGGGGGGACAAGCTTACAATACGCTTTTTGTTAGCACCAATGGATTTCTAACTTTGGGTCAGGCTGCAAGTAGTAACAACTATAATCCCATTTCACAGCCCCCAGGAATACCAGTAATTGCACCATTTGCGTGCAATTTAGAGAGTGCAAATAACAATGCAAGAATAAGTTATCAAATTGTAAATGGGTTTAATAATGTGCCAACAAGCATTATTATTCAATGGGAAAATGTGAGGCGAGTAGGTATGCAAGGCGAGTCTTTTTCGTTTCAGGCTAAACTCAACTTTACCACATATATCTTGCCCGGAATTGAGTTTGTATATGGTGATTTTTCTTCGGTGAATAGCACCCAAACTCCAATTGAAGTGGGTATTCGTATTGGAAATGGAAATACATCAACCGATTTTCAAAATATCCAAGTCAATAATGGCGATACCTGGGTGCCTCAACAATTTGGCACGAATGTGAACTCAACGTGTTTATTTCCATCGGCCAATGGTTCAGCAGGAGTTCCACCTTCAGGGATGACACACCAATGGTATCTTCTTTACAACAATAATCAACCAACAGTGAACACTTCTCCCATTTGTAATCAGGATGGAAATGTGGTTATTTATTCGAACTATGACGGTGGAACACTCAATATAAACTGCGACCAAAACATCCCCAACCTAAAAATTGGAATTTGCACGTATGAACCAGTAATTGTAAATATCAATGGTCCGTTTGTAGGGAACATCACAGAAGTCTTGTACGCAGGTTTTAATTCCAATCAAAACAATAATAATTGTGGATTGGGAAATTTTACAACCAGTATTTCAGGTGTGAATCCTTCATTGGTTCAAATACTGACTGCACCGCCATTAGAATATGCGCCAACACATCAAAATGGACAAGCCTTTACAAGCAGTTTAATGGTTGGCGTTAGCGGCCAATGCGATACTATTTATTATGCAGGAGGAGGGAATACTCCTGATGAGGTGGTTGCTTATTTCTTAAATGCGTTCAATGGTGACTTGCGATTTCATCATACACAATACAATTGTTGGTTGAGTGAAATCTATGATTTATCCGATGGCGGCACGTGTTGCACAGATCCTTTTGTAACCATTCCCGATTGGCAGATTTCAATTTCCAATGACACTTCTGTTTGTTTCGGTGAAAACGTATCTCCTGCGCTACTTTCAAACACTGGCGGTATAGCTCCTTTCACCTATGAATGGTCATTCAATGGAAATGTAGTGAGCACGGTTGAACAATTTACCTTTTCTCCAACACAAAGCGGAACAGCATGCTTAACTGTAACGGACGCCAATGGTGATACACTTTCAGAATGCCTGAATATCATAGTTGCTCCGCAGGTCAATCCGCAACTTTCTTTTCTTGAAACCGATCTTTGTTGGCCGGAATCTTTTACGGTTATCAATGAAACCAATCAGAATACGTTTACCTCGCAAACGTGGCTTGTGAATGATGTGCCGTATCCCGGTGAGGAAATATTGGTTTTCAGTCCTAGCCAACCTGGAACTTATTCCGTTGAACTTCAGTTGACCAACTCGCTTGGATGTGTGTACGATACACTTGTTTCAAATGCCCTTCTTTCTTTGCCGTCTCCGGAAGCAGATTTTTCTGCAACACCTACTATTGTTGAGGTAGACAATCCTCTGGTATCTTTTACAGATCAGTCATCGGGTGAGATCAGTTCGTGGAATTGGACTTTTTATGTCCCCCCTTCAGGAGAAACAAGCGCTGAACAAAACCCCCAATTTTCATTTCCAAATGATGTTGGAGGTGCTTATGTGGTTGAGTTGATTGTGAGTAATTCTAATGGTTGTACGGATACAATTGTTGGAACTATTACGGTTATCGAAAATTATACCTTGTTTGTTCCCAATTCATTTAGTCCGGACGGCAATGAGTTCAATAACGTGTTTAAGGTATCGGGTTATGGAATTGATTTATTTTCTTTCCGTTTAGAAATATACAACCGTTGGGGTGAAATCATTTTTGTGTCGAATGATCCTGAGATAGGATGGGATGGAAGTTATGGTGATTCAAGAAAAATGGCACCAATTGGCGCTTATACATATAAATTGAATTACAAACTCAAAAACCAGGAACAGCCCAATGTTATTTCTGGTCATGTAAACTTAATTCGATGAATCTTCGTGTTACATTCATTTTTTTACTTTTAGTTGGTATATCCTATTCTCAAAAGGAGGCCAATGTATGGCATTTTGGGATTGGCCATAGTTTAGATTTCAATAGTGGATCTCCAGTACAAACCTCAGGTAGTCAGATGTATACTTTCGAAGGTTGCACATCCTATTGTGATGAAAATGGCAACTTGCTTTTCTATTCCAACGGCGGTGGTAGAATTCCAGCGAGTGGCCAAGACGAAGGTAAAATCTGGAACAAGAACAACCAGGTCATGTATGACATGCAAGGAACTGAAGGCGGGGGTTGGAGTGCAGCACAGTCATCCGTTGTAGTACCTTCACCTGGTGAGCCCAACGTATATTATCTTTTTACGATGGAGGAAATCGAATTTGATCTAGATGGGGTTGTTCCTTCAGAACCAAACGGAAGAGGATTGCGGTATTTTAAAATCGACATGTCTCTAAATGGTGGTTTGGGAGATGTTGTTGAAGCTGATGTTCAAGTATATGATTACTCGTACGAAGGCATTTGTGCAATTCACCATGCAAATGGAACGGACTACTGGATTTTAATTAACCAAGACATTAGTGGTATTGGTGTTTACAGCGTTACACAAAGTGGTGTTCAACTAGCAGGAGTTTATCCTTATCCAGCATTCTATAGTGGATCCAGCATTATCAAATCTAGCCCAAATCCAGTGGGAATAGGGGCGCCTTGTTGCAATAAAGTGATGACATCCGCGGGACTTTATGATTTCAATTTGTCGACAGGTGCACTCACGTTTGAAAGTGATTTGGGAGCTGCCTTGCCCTACTATTTTGAGTTTTCTCCGAATGGGTCTTATCTGTATGCCTCCATATTGGATCAAACTTCCTCCGTTTTTCAATTAGTGCAATACAATGTTTTTGCCCCTTTTCAAACAGGACAAACCGTGGAATCAACCGCACAAGTTATTGAGCCAAACTTCAGTGGTTTGTTTATGCAGTTAGCTCCGGATGGAAAAATCTATTTCACGGAACAAAGTTTCGGTTTTACTACGGTTTTGGGAACAATTAATTGCCCAAATACTCCTGTGCCAACTGTCAGTTCTGGTGTTTTATCCTATGAGAATGATCCCATTACTTCGATAGGTTTTTTCTCTCTCCCCAATTTTCCATCTTGGATTTTTTACAACAGTTACGAAGCACAAATACAGTTTGGACCTGACACCGTGTATCTTTGTCCGGGGGATACACTTCTGTTAAATGCAAATGAAGAACCAGCGGATAGTAACACAGTAGAATTTACCTTCCCCAATGTGATCACACCAAATTCAGACGGAATTAATGACCTTTTTGAAATTCAAAATTTAACAGAAAATACAGAAGTAATCATCCTCAACAGATGGGGAAATGTGGTGTTTATATCGGGTAATTACCAGAACAATTGGGCCGGAACAGATACTTCAGATAAAGAATTGGTTGATGGTGTTTATACGTATAAATTCAAAACAGAAGCAGGAAATGTAGGTCATGGGTTTGTAACTTTAATTCGATAAATGATTGACTCATGATAAAGAGAAAATTCCTTTTCATTTTCCTTTGTTTCATATTGCAAACTCCTTTTGTTTTTGCTCAATTGCAAAACAATAATTGGGTTTTTGGCTATGGAGCCCGCGTAAATTTTTCCGGTCCAATCCCGGTAGGTTCGAGCAATGCAGCCATCAACTCAAATGAATCAACGGCAAGTGTTTCAGACCCAAGCACAGGACAGTTACTTTTCTATACCGATGGCAGAAAGGTCTGGAATGCAAATAATCAGGTTATGCCAAATGGAGCCAATCTGTTGGGTGGATTTTATAACTCATGCACCCAGGGAGCGTTGATCGTACCTTTTCCTGAGGATAACCAACGCTATTATCTATTCACACTCGAAGAGCTGGAGGCGCTTTCCTTAAGTCCGGTTGTTGACAATGGTTTGAGATATAGTGTGGTGGACATGTCATTGAATGGGGGTCTTGGAGATGTCCAAGTTGCCACAATGAATACACCACTAGCATCTGATTTGACCGAAAAATTGATTGTTATTAGAAGTACTGAAATACAAGGTTTTTGGGTGATTGCTCATAAAAAGAATGCGAATGAATTTCTAGCTTGGAAAATTGATGCGTGTGGTGTCTCTACACAACCCGTTATTAGTTCAGTAGGTTCAATTTTTGCAATTTCTCCCTTCTTTGGTGCGTATGAAGCTTGGGCAGGGGCAATGGATGCGTCTCCTGATGGAAATCGTATTGGTATGCCAATAGATTGGAGTGACCGCATTGAATTTTTCGATTTCAACAAGACAACGGGAGTTGTAAGCAACCTACTAACCGATAATGTTACGGATGATTCAACTCCAGGATTTCTCAGAAAGTATGGCGCTTGTTTTTCTCCCGATGGATCAAAATTTTACTATACAAATATCAATTCGGTTTATCAATTAAATTTAAGCACCTATACTTCGGCTGCCATAGCATCTTCAAACACCTTGATTTATTCTCCAATTCTTGAACCCAACGCTTATCCCTGTTTACAAATCGAACAAGCCCCAAACAATAGATTGTATGTGGCAATAGGTAACGCTGAAAGGCTGGATGAGATCTCAAATCCTAATTCATTGGGACTAGGCTGTGCTTATGTAACCAATGCTGTCAGTTTCGGTCCTGCAACATGTCAACTCGGCTTGCCGGCTCAAGTCCCACTTGGGGGATTTGCAGCTACTTCAACCATTGCATTTCTTCCTGATTCGTGTTTGCAGAGTTTTATTTCATTTTCAATTGCAACAGCATCACCCATCAATCAAATAAATTGGAATTTTGATGATCCAACTTCAGGAGCAAATAATGTATCAACGTCTTTAGATCCATCCCATCAATTTTCTGAACCAGGAACCTATCAAATTACGGCTATTGTTGAGTTTGATTGCTATACAGACACGATTTCTCAAAACATTACATTGTTTGATTGCTCAGAAACAATAACAACTATTATTCCATTTGAATTCCCCAATGTTATCTCACCCAACGGAGATGGCATCAACGATCTTTTTGAAGTAGAAAATCTACCGGAAAACACAGAAGTTATTGTCTTCAACCGCTGGGGGAATGTCGTATTCTCATCGAATAATTATCAAAACAATTGGGATGGGAAAGACAATTCTGGTAAAGAGCTGGTTGATGGGGTTTATACTTATAAATTCAAAACAGTAGAAGGTAATGTAGGTCATGGGTTTGTTCATTTGATTCGCTAGGTAATTATTGAAAATTTAGATTTCAATTTCGTTTTTATTCTGAAGTAATTGTTGATACTTAGCTTTGATGATGACTATTCACGCATAAATCGATTGATCCGAAAAATAATTTTGATGTAAAACTGTAATCGTTTAATTTCGGTAAATGATGAATTGTATTTCCAGACTCTTTTTATTTGTCTCGGCCTATTTTATTGTCCCTATGGGATATACCCAAACGAATAGTTGCGCTGAATTCTCAATTACCCAAGTTTATCCCGATTCGCTTAATACAAACGATTATCAGATTAGTATTCAGAGTTCATCTGGACCGTTAGAAATGGTTAATTACCCGCATGTTGCTGCTGTTTTGGATTGCAATGGCGATACAGTAGCTACAGGTGGATTGTTCTGGTTTGGTCAGTTGGGGGAGACGATTCAGGATTATCCGGTTACTTTAACAGGAGAAGGATCCATAGCGTGTTATCCATTGTCAGTAATTTTTATCTATGGAGTGGATGGTGGTATTGAAGACACCTGTTTTTTGAGTTATGGTATTGTTGGATTAAATAATTCTTTAGGCGATGTTCTGCCGAATACAGTCTATCCAAATCCTTCAAATCACTTCATTCAACTTGGAGAAATTCCTGAGACAGCTTTCAGAATAGTAAATTCTGTCGGACAAGTTGAGATGATTGGAAAAACTCAAGGAGTAATTAATGTGGAATTCTTGAAAAGTGGTGCGTATTTTCTTGAATTAAATGATTGGCCATCAAAGAAGATTCTTCGATTTTACCGTCAATAAAAAAGACCGATCTATTGACCGGTCTTTCTCAATTAACTTTTAGTTAGATTATTGCTTTTTAGTGCAGCATGCTTTTCCTTCAGAAGGTTTTGTGCAAGATGAACCAGAAGTTGCTTTGTCTGCTGAGCAAGACGCTTTTTTCTTCTTTTTCTTTTTGTCGTCTTTTTTGATTTCAGATGAAACACCATTTGATGCAGCATAAGAAGTTGTTGCAACTGAACCAACAAAAGCGGTCAAAGCAAGAGCAAGGAAT
>CAISOQ010000025.1 GCA_903887095.1 uncultured Flavobacteriia bacterium | reverse complement strand
CCTTCCAAGGCTACAGGGAACGAACTTCCGCGACCTAGATACAAAGCATTTGTTGCGTCTTTGTATGTTTCTGCAATTTTTTCGATGAGGTCATTCTTTTCCAAAACCAATTTAACCTTCTCTGGAATGCTCTCCAGTTCTGCAAGCATGGAATGGAATTTAGAATCACTTAATGTTCCTTTTTTATGAGCCAAAGACAGTGCCATCAAAGTGAGCACAGTCACTTGAGCTGTAAAGGCTTTTGTTGATGCTACCCCAATTTCAGGTCCGGCATGTGTGTATGATCCTGCATCTGTAATTCTTGAAATAGAAGATCCAACCACGTTACAAATCCCAAGAATTGTTGCCCCTTTGGATTTTGCCAATTCTAAAGCAGCTAGCGTATCAGCTGTTTCTCCTGATTGTGAAACGGCAATCACAATATCATCTTCACCAATAATTGGATTGCGATATCTGAATTCGCTTGCATATTCCACCTCTACATTAATACGAGCAAGGTCTTCAAATAAATATTCTCCAACAAGACAAGCGTGCCAAGATGTACCACAAGCCACCATAACAATGCGCTTTGCATTGATCATTTTTTGTTCATACTCTTTGATTCCGCCGAGTGAAACCCATGCTTCATCAGCATTTAATCTTCCTCGGAAACAATCTCTGATAGATCGTGGTTGTTCATGAATTTCTTTAAGCATAAAATGCTCATATCCACCTTTTTCAAGTGCTTCTAATTCCAACTGTAGTTGCTGAACATATGGCGTTATCTCTTGATTTCCAATATTGACAATCTTTAAACCTTCGTTTAGGTCTACAACAGCTATTTCCTCATCTTCAAGATAAACTACTCGCTTCGTGTATTCCACGATTGGAGTTGCATCGGATGCCAGGTAAAAATCTCCTTCATTTCCAATTCCTACTACAAGTGGGCTACTTTTTCTGGCAGCGACCAATTGATTAGGATTATCTTTGGAAATAACGACAATTGCATAAGCACCAACAACGTTTTGAAGAGCATGTCTTACTGCTTCAGCGAGTGAAACGTTTTCATTCTTACGGATGTCATCGATGAGGTGCACCAATACTTCAGTGTCGGTTTCACTTCTGAATTCATAACCGTGATTGATTAGTTCTTTGCGCAACGAATCATAATTCTCAATAATACCATTATGGATCAATGCGAGTGAGCCATCTGTAGTAAAATGAGGATGGGCGTTTACGTCATTCGGTGCTCCATGGGTTGCCCAACGTGTATGACCAATTCCAGAATGTCCGTGTGTGTTCTTATCAGCAGCGAATTCTTCAAGATTGGAAACTTTTCCTTGGCGCTTGTACAAGTTTATTTCACCTTCATTCAGCAAGGCGATACCAGCACTGTCATAACCGCGATATTCCAGTCTTTTAAGACCTTTCAAGATGATCGGGTAAGCTTCTTTTTTACCGATGTATGCAACAATTCCACACATAATTAAAACTTCGTATAGGTGACTACCAATTTGGGTTTTTTCTTGTTGGTCGAATTAGGACCATTGAAAACAACTCGTTCAGCCGAGGTGATAAAGAGCCTAGGAGATAAAATTAATTCGTCAGTCGATATTTGGCCAGAGACAAGAGCTTGCATGTAATTTCTTACATCAATTGTATAATGTTTAAAGGCATAATCATAAAGTCCAAAAACTCCAATTCCGGATAATTTCCCATCTATCTTTGCAGATACAGAAAGTTCATCGGGTGGCAAATATTTTGCTCCTGTTTGATACTGTATAGGAAGTATCAATTCTGCCTTGTGAATGATTGCATTTGTGGGTAGGTTTTTTAATCCTGCCATCTTGACAACTGCCCTTGATTTGAAAGCTTGTGAATAATATTCGACTTGACCGCTGGATGGGTTGTCAATAACATTTTGAACTGGCTTCCCAGTATTGTCTATATCAACATGATTAAAATCAGCACACTCTGAATTGATTAGGAAATCAAAGGTCTTTTGAGAGCCATCTTGTGTATAGTAGACTGTCATTTTAGAGAGTGGATCGTTTAGATTAAAATAGAATACACCACCTTTACCCGCTAGTTGAGAAGCATTGTTTACGCGAACATGCAGTCCTTTAAAATAACTTAAGAAGTTTTCATTGGAAGTAAAATTGGTTCCTCCGGATGCTGCTTCATTGATTAATTGGGTACCTAAAGCGTTTTTAAGTTTAATGCGTAATTGTGTGTCAACAGTATCCGCACCAATGACAGTAATTCCGTCAGGATTAGGGGTAAATGTACCATAGCCAGGTTCAACCAGATCTGCAGATGTTGTTGTTTTTGTGGAAAAAGAGTAGTAAACGGAATCAATATTAATTGCCTCCGTCATTTCATAAACTTCAACTTTCTGAGAAGAAAATTCACCATAAAATCCAGCGTATTCTAAGCCTAACATTACCGAATCAATCGTAATGGTAGAAACATCACCAAAATTTGGATTCAAACCTGAAAGCCTTAATTGTGTGTAGAAATTTGCATTTACGGTTCCAAATTTCGGGTCATTGTACGATCCCAGTACGGCATATGCAGGATTGTCTGAAATCAAAGAATCTTCTGCTATGGAGAAAGTATTTAATGTAAAAGTGTCAACTTGTGCTGAATTCAATAAGTCTTCCGGATTCATCAAATCTTTGCCAGCCGCTGAATCTTTTTTCTTACAGGATGCGAAGATAAAAAAGAGCAATAAAAAAGTAGCGGAAAGCTTAAAAACCTTCCGCCACGAATTCTTTTCAGAACAACTTTTATTGTATGAGTATTGATTCTTCAATTACTTTATTGAAAAAGTCTGACATTACTTTTGTTTGATTTTCTTCTGGCACATAATCTTGTTTCAAGCATGTTGCTTCCTCAAAAATTTGGCGCAACTCACTGGAAAGGCCTTCACTAGAAACGTTAATTCCATCAGCATATTTTGCAGCCACACGCGTAATGTTCGTGTGAGACGTGTCTTGCAGTTGCTCTGTAACATCTGCCTCGAAACCATCAAATTTTAATTTCTCAGGATAGCGCGGGTCCCATGGCGTTTCAAAGGCGTCATTGTAAATGCTGTAAACGACTTTCGTGTCCGCAAAATGAGGGTCTTTGTTGTAAAGTTTTTTAACGTACAACGCCATTGGAGCAGTCATCCAACCATGGCAATGAATTACATCGGGTTGCCAGCCTAATTTTTTAACTGTTTCCAAAACGCCACGACAAAAGAACATTGCTCGTTCATCGTTGTCATTGTAGAAATTACCTTTATCGTCAGTAACTGTGTTTTTTCTTTTGAAAAACTCATCATTATCAATGAAATACACCTGCATACGAGCTGCTGAAATCGACGCTACTTTTATAATCAAAGGATGATCAGTGTCATCAATAATTAAATTCATTCCAGAAAGACGGATTACCTCATGCAATTGATGTCTTCGCTCGTTGATGCTTCCGAATCGAGGTGTGAAAACACGTATTTCTTTTCCGGACTCCTGAATTCCTTGAGGAAGTCTCCTCGCAGTATTTGATACTTCAGTTTTAGGTAAAAAAGGAAAGATTTCTTGGGATACAAATAGTATTTTTTTCTTCTCCATTCGAAGTTTTGGTCTTAAAAACGGTACAAAAATATAGAAAAAAAAAGCGGAACATCAACAAAAAGGAATAGATTTGTCTCTTGTCCAAATTAAAAGGATGACCAATCTGTCCGTTTTTTCTGCACGAGCTAGCTTGAAAGAGGCCATTGTTTCAAAATTGAAGCCTGGCTCTACTATTGGATTTGTTCCAACAATGGGCGCGCTGCACGAAGGTCACCTAGCTCTTGTTGAAAGGGCTCACAAAGAGAATGAAATAGTAGTTGTAAGTGTTTTCGTTAATCCTACTCAATTCAACAATCCCACAGATTTGGAAAAGTATCCTAGAATGCTTGAAGCGGATGCTAAAAAGTTAGAGGAATTGGGTTTTTCAACAGTTCTTTTTGCTCCATCTGTTGAAGAAGTTTATCCTGAAAATGACACCTATGATCCTATCGATCTGTCAGGATTGGATAAAGTTATGGAAGGGAAGTTTAGGCCAGGACATTTTCAAGGTGTGGTGCATGTTGTTCGAAACCTCTTTCAGATTGTGGAACCAAACAATGCTTATTTTGGTCAAAAAGACTTTCAGCAGTTGGCAATCATAAGGCACATGACTAAATCACTAAAATTCAATATAAATATTGTTGGTTGTGACACGTTACGTCAATCGAATGGCTTGGCTATGAGCAGCAGAAATTTAAGATTAAACGAACAACAGAAAGAAGATGCCTTGATTCTTTTCAAGACATTGGACCATATTAAAAAACACAAAGATTCTTTTAAGCCACAAGAGTTGCGCTCATTGGCAATTCAATTCTTTCAAGAAAGCAATTTAGAATTGGAGTATCTTGATATTGTTGATGCTGCAAATTTATCGTCGTTACAGAATGATTGGAGCGAACAATCGGTTTGCTGTATTGCTGCTTTTTGCGGGGATGTAAGATTGATTGACAACATGTTGCTTTAAATTCAGACAATCCAAAGTCGAATAATTGCCGCGACTTTTCAAAATTCCTTTACTTTTGTTTACGAATTAGCCCTTAAGAATGTTAATACAAGTAGTAAAATCAAAAATACATAGAGTTAAAGTCACGCAGGCTGACCTTAATTACATTGGGAGTATCACAATTGATGAAGAGCTCATGGAAGCAGCAAATTTGTTGGAAGGTGAGCGCGTGCAGATTGTGAATATCAACAATGGAGAGCGTTTTGAAACATACGTGATCAAAGGCGAAAGAAAGACAGGTACGATATGCCTTAATGGCCCTGCTGCAAGAAGAGTGGCAATGGGCGACATCATCATTATTATTGGATATGGATTCATGGATTTTGAGGAGGCAAAAACATTTAAACCGAGCCTTGTCTTTCCGAACGAAGAAACAAATCTCATAGATTGATGACGAAAAAAGCCCTGTTGGTCGTCGTTAAAACAGTCTTACCACTTTTATTGGGCTTTTACCTTATTTGGGTGTTTTTTTCCGGCATGAGCACCGAAGCAAAAACACTCTTCTACAAGGCAATTCGTGAAGCAAATTACTTTTGGATTGTTCTATCAATGCTAATAGGTGTATTGGCTTATCTTTCAAGAGCTCACCGATGGAAATTCGTCCTTGAGCCAATCGGTTATTCAACAAAATTCTGGAATCGGTACCATGCAATAATGATTGGGTATATTGTCAATCTTACAATACCTAGAGCAGGAGAAGCTTCTCGCTCGGCTATGCTATACCGTTCTGATGGTGTGCCTTTTTCAAGTTCATTTGGAACTATCATTGCGGAGAGGGCTGTTGATTTGGTAATGCTTTGTATCATTGCTGTAATTACAGCTTTCATAGGCTACGCAGATTTTTTGGAAATTAAAACATTGATTTTAAATG
>CAISOQ010000024.1 GCA_903887095.1 uncultured Flavobacteriia bacterium | reverse complement strand
CAAATATGAGCCATGAAATACGCACACCACTCAATGGAATTGTGGGCATTGTTAAATTGCTTGAGCGCACGAAATTAAATGAGAAACAGCAATCTTACATTCGTGCAATCTCTACTTCTTCCGACCAATTAATGGGAATCATAAATGATATCCTTGATCTTTCTAAGATCGATTCAGGAAAGATGGACATCAATGCGATTGAATTTAATTTCAAGGAATTAATTAGGTCTATTACCTCTGTGATGGAGCTGAAAGCCGTTGAACGTGGTGTAAAAATTTCGTACAAATTTAGTGACGACATTCCTGATATATTAATTGGTGATCCTGTTATTCTAAATCAGATACTTTATAATTTAATTGGGAATTCATTGAAATTCACCTTCGAAGGAGAAGTGCTTTTGGGTGTAGAGAAGATAGATAATTCAACAGAGGATGAATTTGCTGAATTGGACATATATGTAAAAGATACCGGAGTAGGGATGAAGCCTGAGGTCCAGGAAAAGATTTTTGACGCGTTTACACAGGCTGAAAGTTCAACGACAAGAAAATTTGGTGGTACCGGTCTGGGTCTAACGATTGTAAAGAAATTAATTGATTTGCAAAACGGTACTCTTCAATTAAGTTCAGTTGAAAATGAAGGCACTGAATTCAGGGTGCGACTAAAATTTAAGAAGCCATCTAATGAATTTATTGCTTCGGAAGAAAAACAAGATTCTGCTTTCGAATTGATAGCAAATAAAAAGGTGCTACTTATCGAAGATAATTATATCAATCAGTTGGTTACAAAAGACCTACTTGAAGAATTGAAGGCAGTAATTGTGGTTGCAGACAACGGCAAAATTGGTTTGGATAAGCTAGATAAGGAGCATTTTGACATTGTATTGATGGATATACAAATGCCAGTATTGGATGGGTATCAAACCATGAAGATCATTCGGTCTGAACCATCTTTTGCAGACCTTCCAATTCTTGCACTTACGGCAAATGCCATTGACAAAGAAATTGAGAAGTGCATGAAGTGTGGTGCGAGTGACTATCTTTCCAAGCCATTTTTGCCTGAAGATTTATTTCGTAAAATTGAGAAATTATTAGTGCCAGTCAATAAATCAATTGATCTTAAAAATGAAAAGGTAAATGTCGAGACGCTTAAAACATTTACTGGCTTCAAGCCTGCCCTGATAGATGCTACATTAAGGGAGTTGATCAAATTAATTAAAGAGGAAGAAATTGACTTAAAGAAAATCGTGGCAAAAGAAGACGAAGTGGATCTGAAAGCGAATATTCATAAGTTGAAACCAAGTTTTCAGATGGTTGGGTTAAATGCAATGGCGCAGTTGTGCATGGAAATTGAGCAAACCAAGGAGCGTGATGGGGTTTTCAAAAAAGCAGAAAAAATTATCTCAAAATTGCCTGAAATAGTAGATCAAATGGATGATCTTTTAACGGATTTGAAAAGGGAAGTAGCCTAACGACTAATTTTTACACTACACTCATTTTAAGTTGAATCCCTTGAGTAGGATTTCCGCTTTGGTCATTAATTCATTCTTTTGAATCAATTGTTTAGTAGCCTGTTCAATTAACAATACAGGTATTTTTTCTTCAATGCAAAGGTCAATATCATGCGTAGAGAAAAGGATACACTTGTTTTTTTCAATGGCAATTTTGTTCAACTCTGCAATCAGCGTTTTTCTATTTCCGTAGTCAAGAAAAGCGGTTGGCTCATCCAATAATATTACGGGCGTATCTTGAGTAATGGCTCTCGCAATAGCTGCAAGTTGTCTTTCACCATCGCTCAGTTCTGATGTGTCTGTGTTACAGTAGCTGTCTAATCCAAAAAGTGAGATTGCATCATTAGCAATTTTTTTATCTTCTTTAGTGTTCCTCCCAAAAGCATCGGTATAAGGAGATCTTCCTAATAAAACATAGTCCTCAAGTCGAAGGTATTGCACACCAGAAAAAGAAGATTCTACAAAAGCGATTAAGCGGGAGCGTTCTCTCTCTGAAACAGTGTTCAAATTCCTTTCAGCAATTGAAATTTCTCCTTCAAACAACTTGGTTTTTCCGGTAAGGGTGTTCAGTAAAGTCGATTTTCCTGCGCCATTTGCGCCAATTAAGGCGTGAATACTGCCGGACGGAAGGTGTAAATTCTCAATTTCAAGAAGTACCTTTTTATAACCAATTTTTCCAGCTCTTATATCAATCATGCCATTCGTTTAAAAATGATGAAAATGATAATTGGAGCTCCGATAATACTAGTAAAGGCATTGAGCGGCAGTAGGAAATGACTTTCACACAGCTGAATGATCGAATCTACAAAAAGCAGAAACAATGATCCTAGTAGCATGGTTCCAAAAAGCAATATGTGATGTGAAGTAGTTTTGAAAAGCATTTTAGTAATGTTTGGAACTGCTAAGCCAACAAATGCGATTGGTCCACAAAACGCTGTTATTACTCCAGTTAAAATGGCTGTTGCTAAGATTGTTAAGATGCGTAATCGTTTGAGGTTGAATCCCAGTATTTCAGTGGATCGTTCGCCTAAAACAAGTGCATTCAACGGTTTGATTAAAAACAGAGTGAGCATCAAAGCTGCAGCAAAAATAAAGAGGAAAACAGGCAATTGATCAAAGCGTGTTTGTTGCAGTGAACCCATCGTCCACATTGTAAAGGCTTTCAATTGCTGTGCGGATGTTGTTGCTTGAATTGCTGTTATGATTGCTCCCGTAAAACTGCCTAACATCAGTCCAATAAGCAAAAGGGCAACATGAGAGCGAACAAATAGTGAAAATCCAAGAATGATAAATCCAAAAATTGTTGCACCCGTGACAGCCGTTAAAAGCAATCCAGCATCCGTTACGAAAAAACTGAAACCTGTCATCATGCTTGCTGCAACGAATAAACTTGAACCTGTATTGATGCCCAACACATAGGGTCCGGCGAGTGGATTGTTAAACAATGTCTGCATGAGCAAACCAGCAAGGGACAGTCCGGCGCCGGCTAGAAGTGCGCTAAACATTCTTGGCAACCTGAATTCTCGGGCAATCAGTTGCGATGTATTTGACTTGTCAAAATCAAAAATAGATTGCCAAAAATCGTTTAGAGTGATTTTTAATTGTCCGGAAAAAAGATGCAGTAAAATGAAAATCAACAATGAAATTGAAAGTCCAATGAATAGTATGCTATGTCTCTTCGTCGATGTCATTAATTTAATTGCGCATAAAAATACAAAGGATGTTTTGTTTTTAAATCCGGATGAAAGATGTGGATCAGATCCGAAAGCACGTGATTTGGTTCAATAGCGGCTAATTCCCAGTATTTATTCATATTCGCTGAGTAACAATAAATACTTCGCTTCTTGTAGGCACTGAAAAAGCTAGCTTTTGGGTTGGAGGAAATTAAATCAGTGATTTTGGCAATCCCTGGATTGATCCAGAATGCTGCCTCTTTATTTTCTGAAGTAATTTTTTCCAAGGAGAGTGAAAGACTTCCTGTTCCTTTGGTTGATTGGTACTTGTAATTGGCACCTGCATCTCGGATAAGTTTTGCGAAATAACTTTCTCCAGCCGGACAAAACCAAATATCGCCTGTCATGTTTCCGCTCAATACACTTGGTTTTTTGGAGTAATTATTGGATAATTTCACAAGTCGCTGGTAATCTGACTCAATCGACACGAAGTAGCTTTCTGCTTGTTCCGTTTTTCCTGTTAAACAGCCATACAGTTTGATCCATTCCGCTTTACCTAACGGGTGAACTTCTTTCCAATCGAAGACAGGTATACAAATTGTACCCGCTTGTTGTAATTGATCGGTGTGAGGAAATTCCTTGCCAAAACAGCTATAGGTCAAAACACTCGACTTACATTGAACAATTTTTTCAAATGAAACCGATTCGTCTCCTCCGAATGAACTTACCTTTCCAAATTTGACAAACTTCTTGAGTTCTTTCGAAAAGATGTACTTAGAATTTGCAACTCCTTTAATGAGTGAGACGCCGTCTAATTTGGACAACATGCCTATGTCTGTTCCGCTCAGTGCAATAATCGATTGAATGGGTGTTTTAATCCAAACTTCATCGTTGTTCTTGTGAATTGGTTGTGTTGGATGTAGAATAAACTTCCACTGGTTTCGATTGTCAGGATCTGTAATGACCACCCTTGTGCCTTCCGCTAATTGTTGAATCGAAAGCGACTCAGCATAGGACATTTTTACTGTGTCCGTCGATGCTTGGTCTTTTTGATTTTCATTGTTACAAGAAACAAAAAGGAAGATTATTAATAAGTGGAAAAGGACTTTCATTCTTCGTTTAGTCATCGAAATCGTTCAAATTTAAGCAAAAAAAATCCCGAACTAAGTCCGGGATCTTTTCAATATACTTTGCGATGAAAATTATTCACCAACAACTTCGAATTTAAATACTGGCTTAACACCTTTGTGTAGGTGTGCTTCAGCTTCAAAAGTTCCAACTTCTTTAATTGGCTCATCTTTGATTTTCAAAGATTTACGATCGATATCAAAACCTTCTTTTTTCAATGCTTCAGACAACTGTACAGTGTTCACAGAACCAAAAATCTTTCCGTTTTCACCTGCTTTCGTTACGATTGTTACTGTAATCGCTTCAAGTTTTGTTGCCAATTCTTGCGCTTCAGCAAGCAATTTAGTCTCTTTGTGTGCTTTTTGACGCATTACTTCCTCGTGCGCTTTTTTCGCAGAAGCTGTAGCCAAAATAGCATACCCTTGAGGGATCAAAAAGTTACGACCGTATCCAGGCTTAACATTTACTATTTCATTTGTGTAGCCTAATTTGTCTACGTTTTTCTTCAGAATTACTTCCATTTTTCTAAAATTTCCTGTTCAACAATCGATTTATTTCAACATATCGCCTACGTAAGGAAGAACTGCGATGTGACGAGCACGCTTGATCGCTTTGTTCACTTTCTTCTGGTACTTAGCAGAAGTTCCTGTAATACGACGTGGAAGGATCTTTCCTTGTTCGTTCACCAATTTCAAAAGGAAGCTAGCATCCTTGTAATCGATGAATTTAATTCCGCTCTTCTTGAAACGGCAGTATTTGTCTTTTCTGATCTCGATGTTAATCGGAGTCAAATAGCGAATATCATTTTGTGACATTGTCTTTCTAATTTAAAGTTAATGATTAAGCTTCTGCTGGAGCAGATTTCTTTTCACCTAGCTTCGCTCTTCTTTTTTCAGCATAAGCTACATGGTCTTTTTCCATTTTCACAGTAAGGAAACGCATTACACGCTCATCACGCTTCATAGAAAGCTCAAGTCCTGCAACAGCATTACCTTCAGCTTGGAATTCAACAAGGAAATAAAATCCAGTTGATTTTTTTTGAATAGGGTACGCCAATTTGCGCAATCCCCAGCTCTCAGAGTGCTTAATTTTTCCACCCAATGACGTAATTTCGCCTTCGAATTTCTGCACTGCTTCCTTTGCCTGATCGTCAGACAAAACGGGAGTTAAAATGAAAACAGTTTCGTAAGAATTCATAATTAAACTATTTGTTATTAATACTATTTTACCGCATAGCCACGCTTAGCGGGGTGCAAAGATAGAAAATTATTTTTTTTGTCAACACAATTGAAAGAACGAATTTACATTTATTTCATATGGCGTTGGTCCGTTTGAGTAATCTTTACAATAAACAGATCCAATAATACTATCACTTTCTTCCTTCTTTCTTTCATACAAATACTATTGTTTTCTTAAATTTGCATGGCAGAAGACAGGAATGAATGCACTCCACTTCGTGTGTGTAGTTCTTGTCTGAAGTTCATCGTTGTAACCATTAAAGAGATAAATTTCTACTATGAGCAATTACCAGGAATACCTTAAAGAAATTGAAGAAAGAAAAGCACAAGGGCTTCACCCAAAACCAATAGATAGTGCTGAATTGTTGAGTGAGATAATCGCTCAGATCAAAGATACCAGTAACACCCACCGAGCAGAATCACTGAAGTTCTTTATCTATAACACCTTACCGGGAACAACTCCTGCTGCTGGTGCTAAAGCCCATTTCTTGAAACAAATTATTCTTGGTGAAGAAAACGTAGCTGAAATTTCGCCTTCGTTCGCTCTTGAATTGTTGTCTCATATGAAAGGTGGACCTTCAATCGGTGTTTTATTGGACTTGGCGTTGAGCAATAATGCTGAGGTTGCTAAAAACGCTGCTGAAGTATTGAAAACACAAGTGTATTTATATGATGCAGATGCCGATCGTTTGAAAGTGGCATACGAAGCAGGTAATGCAGTAGCAAAAGATGTTTTGGAAAGTTATGCGAAAGCAGAGTTCTTCACAAAACTTCCTGAGGTACCTGAAGAAATCAAGATCGTCACATTTATCGCAGGTGAGGGGGACATTTCAACAGACCTTCTTTCTCCGGGAAATCAAGCGCACTCGCGTTCTGATCGTGAACTGCATGGTAAATGTATGATAACACCGGAAGCGCAAACAGAAATTACGGCACTGAACGCACAGCATCCGGATAAAAGCGTGATGCTGATCGCTGAAAAAGGTACGATGGGAGTAGGGTCATCGCGTATGTCGGGAGTGAACAACGTGGCGCTCTGGACAGGTAAACAAGCTAGTCCGTATGTTCCTTTCGTAAACATTGCACCGATCGTTGGTGGAACAAATGGAATCTCTCCAATTTTCTTAACTACAGTTGATGTAACTGGTGGTATCGGTCTTGACTTGAAAAACTGGGTAAAGAAAACAGATGCTGAAGGAAATATAGTGCGCAATGAAAACAATGAGCCGGTTTTAGAACACGCTTATTCAGTGGCAACAGGAACGGTTCTAACCATCAACACAAAAACAAAGAAATTATACAATGGCGATAAAGAACTAATCGACATTTCGAAAGCATTGACGCCACAGAAAATGGAATTCATCCGTGCCGGCGGATCGTATGCAATCGTTTTCGGCAAGAAGATTCAAACGTTCTCAGCAAAAACATTGGGAATTACAGCTCCAACCGTATTCGCTCCTTCGAAAGAAATTTCGAACGATGGACAAGGATTAACAGCGGTAGAAAAGATATTCAATCGCAACGCTGTTGGAAACACACCAGGAAAAGTTTTACACGCTGGATCTGATGTTCGCGTGACCGTAAACATCGTTGGTTCGCAAGATACAACCGGTTTGATGACAGCACAAGAATTGGAATCCATGGCTGCTACCGTTATTTCTCCAATTGTTGACGGAGCGTATCAGTCTGGATGTCACACGGCATCGGTTTGGGACAAGAAAGCGCAGGCAAACATCCCGAAATTGATGAAATTCATGAATGAATTCGGTTTGATCACGGCACGTGACCCCAAAGGTGTGTACCATTCAATGACAGACGTCATCCATAAAGTATTAAATGACATTACGATCGACGATTGGGCCATTATCATTGGTGGGGATTCCCATACGCGCATGTCGAAAGGTGTTGCATTCGGTGCTGATTCAGGAACTGTAGCGTTAGCATTAGCAACAGGTGAAGCTTCGATGCCGATTCCGGAATCTGTGAAAGTGACGTTCAAAGGTGAAATGAAAAGCTACATGGATTTCCGTGATGTTGTGCATGCAACGCAAGCGCAAATGTTGCAGAAATTTGGTGGTGAAAATGTTTTCCAAGGAAGAGTAATTGAAGTACATATTGGAACGTTAACAGCAGATCAGGCATTTACGTTCACGGACTGGACAGCAGAAATGAAAGCGAAAGCATCTATCTGTATTTCAGAGGATGAGACTTTGATAAAATCGTTGGAAATTGCGAAAAGCCGCATCCAAATCATGATCGACAAGGGAATGGACAATAAGAATCAGGTGTTGCAAGGCTTGATCGATAAAGCGAATAAGCGCATTGCTGAGATCCGTTCAGGAGAGAAGTCCGCATTGAAGCCGGATCAAAATGCAAAATACTATGCGGAGGTGGAAGTGGATCTGGATCTGATTGCTGAACCGATGATCGCTGACCCGGATGTAAACAATAAAGATGTTTCAAAACGCTATACCCACGATACCATTCGTCCGCTTTCTTTCTACGGAGGAACAAAACAGGTGGATCTTGGATTCATCGGTTCATGTATGGTGCACAAAGGCGATATGAAAATCTTAGCGCAAATGTTGAAAAACGTAGAAGCGCAAAACGGAAAAGTGGAATTCAAAGCGCCATTGGTTGTTGCACCTCCAACGTATAACATCGTTGACGAGTTGAAAGCAGAAGGCGATTGGGAAGTATTACAAAAATACTCCGGCTTCGAATTCGACGACAACGCACCAAAAGGTGAGGCACGTACGAAGTATGAAAACATGTTGTACTTAGAGCGTCCAGGTTGTAACTTGTGCATGGGGAACCAAGAGAAAGCGGAAAAAGGAGATACGGTAATGGCAACATCTACGCGTTTGTTCCAGGGCCGTGTGGTAGAAGATACAGAGGGTAAAAAAGGAGAATCATTGCTTTCCTCGACACCAGTGGTGGTGCTTTCAACAATTTTAGGACGAACGCCTACAATTGAAGAATACACGAAAGCAGTTGAAGGAATTACGTTGACGAAATTTGCTCCTTCGCATAAGTTGTTGGCGAATTAAGCATAGAATAAATTAAAGTAAAAAGCCCGCTCATTGAGTGGGCTTTTTTGGTTGGAATGGGGATGATGTTTTGGAGTTAATTGTTCCGGGCTTGGCGGCATGCCGAGGTTTTTTTGCAAACTCAAGTTCAAAGTTTGATTTGGGGTGACGCTTGATTACTGTTAGTGTCCATCAATATTCATTTTGTTTCACAAATTCCTCAGCAGTTAAAACTGGAATTCTTGCGTGTTTAAAGTCTTTCAAATTTCTTGTAATAATAATTTTGATTCCATTTTCAATTGCGCAATAATATTGGATTGCGTCCTCAAAATCCTTAAAATCTGAATTCAAGGCCAATTCAATTACCTTATCATCAACGGGCAGAACATTCACTAAAACTTTAAATCTTGACAATATTTTTCTTGCTTCTGTTGCAGATTTTTGCTTTGACAATATATAATTCAAATTCCCAAAACATAGGGAAGAAACACAAATGGTTAATTCTTGTTTGTCAGCATGGGTAAATAATTTTGCTGAATAGTTATAAAAGGGCTCTCTTTTCGCTAAAAGGTCAAAAATGACATCTGTGTCTACAAATATATTTTCTGTCATTTGTATTTTTCAGTTAGATAGTCTGTGTAGTCATCTTTGTCATCATATTTTTTTGGTAATTCAATAACACCTGATAAACTTTCAACCAATGGCGATATTTTGTCTTTTGATGAACTTTCGTTTGTAAGCAACTGTAAATAGCTTTCGATTAGTTTAGAAAGACTGATTTTCTTGGATTCAGCATAATCTTTTGCACGATTTATTATCTCTTTATCTAGTTTTAGTGTCAATTTTGTGTCCATGTCAATTTTATTATACGTACAAATATATTGATTATATACGTACGATGCAAATGAAAGATTTTTTTTGTGCGCTACAGCTTTTAAGTAGCGTTTTGCAACCAGGCGAACAGACCGCTTCTCTCAAGTTTGTTTCTCTGAAGATAAAATTAAACTTTAAAATCTTTTCGTTGTTTGGCTGCTGACTTCGTTGGTCGAAGTATAATCTGGGCTGGTACTTGCTTGCTGTTGGTTTGCATTTATTATTTCAAGAAAAGCAAGATCTTTATCATCTTGAAAGTCTATCAACGTATTCATGTGCTTGCGAAGATTTTCTATCTACATTTTTGTTTTCTGGCTTCCAATTTCTTGCAGCTGCTGTTAGCGGATCGTTATTTTTGTGTCTGCTCTTGTTTCTCAAACAACTTATATAAAAAAACCAAAATAAGCTTCCTTCATTCCATTGAAAAAAATGACCAGTGCATAAGTTTGTTGATTGAGCATGCCGTTTGAATGCGTACTTTTAGGTCATTAAAAATCAAACAGCACATGGCAGTATTTGACATCGACATGATCCGCAAGGTGTATGCAAAATTCCCAGAACGTATTGCGGCAGCGCGGCAAGTGGTGGGGCGCCCATTAACGCTTTCTGAAAAAATCCTTTACGCGCATTTGTGGGAGGGAAATCCAACGTCAATTTTCGAAAGAGGGAAATCGTACGTGGATTTTGCTCCCGATCGCGTGGCCATGCAAGATGCAACGGCTCAAATGGCGCTTTTGCAATTCATGCAGGCGGGTAAAAAGAAAGTAGCTGTTCCTTCAACTGTGCATTGCGATCACCTTATTCAAGCTAAATTGGGTGCAGACAAGGATTTGCAAGAGTCGTATAATCAAAACAATGAGGTATTCAATTTCCTTTCTTCGATATCGAATAAATATGGCATTGGCTTCTGGAAACCAGGAGCTGGAATCATTCACCAAGTTGTTTTGGAAAATTATGCATTCCCAGGCGGGATGATGATTGGAACCGATTCTCACACGGTGAATGCCGGTGGATTGGGTATGGTTGCAATCGGTGTTGGTGGGGCAGATGCTGTCGATGTGATGGCAGGAATGGCTTGGGAATTGAAATTTCCGAAATTGATTGGAGTCAAGCTGACTGGAAAGTTAAATGGCTGGACATCCGCCAAAGACGTTATTTTGAAAGTAGCTGATATTCTAACAGTAAAAGGGGGAACAGGTGCCATTGTTGAGTATTTTGGTGACGGGGCTCTCTCTCTTTCTTGCACAGGAAAAGGTACAATTTGTAACATGGGCGCTGAGATTGGAGCGACTACATCAACATTTGGTTACGATGAATCTATGCGCCGTTACCTGATTGCTACAGGAAGAAAGGAAGTGGTAGACGCTGCTGATGTGATTGCAGAACATTTGACAGGTGATGCGGAAGTATATGCGAATCCGTCCAACTATTTTGATCAATTAATCGAGATTGACCTTTCGGAACTCGAACCGTATGTAAACGGTCCTTTCACACCAGATCGCGGAACGCCCATTTCGAAAATGCGCCAAGAAGCGGAATCAAATGGATGGCCCATAAAAGTAGAGTGGGGGTTGATCGGTTCTTGCACGAACTCGTCGTACGAAGATATGTCGCGCGCAGCGTCAATTGTTGAGCAAGCTGTGGCGCATGGAATCACACCGAAAGCAGAATTTGGGATCAATCCTGGTTCTGAACAAGTGCGTTACACGATCGAAAGAGACGGAATCATTGCTACATTTGAGAAAATGGGTACGAAGGTGTTCACGAATGCGTGTGGACCTTGTATCGGTCAGTGGGATCGTGAAGGAGCTGAAAAGCAAGAGAAAAATACCATTGTTCACTCATTTAACCGTAATTTCTCCAAACGAGCAGACGGAAATCCAAATACGCATGCTTTTGTAACTTCTCCAGAAATGGTCGCTGCCTTGGCAATTGCCGGAGATTTAGGATTTAATCCAATTACGGATTACCTGACAAATGATAAAGGTGAAAAGATAAAATTGAATCCTCCGCACGGAGATGAATTGCCGAAAAAAGGATTTGATGTAGAAGATCCTGGTTACCAAGCTCCTGCTGAAGATGGAAGTCAAGTCGTTGTGGCAGTTGCACCCGATTCTTCACGACTTCAATTGTTGGAAAACTTCCCTGCGTGGGATGGTAACAATATTCTTGGGGCGAAATTGTTGATCAAGGCAAAAGGAAAATGTACAACGGATCACATTTCCATGGCTGGTCCGTGGTTGCGATACCGTGGCCACCTGGACAATATTTCCAATAACATGTTGATTGGTGCTGAAAATGCTTTCAATGGGAAAGCGAATGAAGTTGTCAATCAATTGACAGGGGAGGTGGGAGAAGTTCCTGCCGTTCAACGCGCTTACAAAGCAGCCGGTGTATCTTCAATCGTCGTGGGAGATCACAATTACGGCGAAGGTTCATCTCGTGAACATGCGGCGATGGAACCACGTCATCTAGGTGTTTGTGCTGTTATCGTAAAATCTTTTGCACGCATTCACGAAACAAACTTGAAGAAACAAGGAATGCTTGGGTTGACCTTTGCCAATGAAGCAGATTACGACAAGATTCTTGAAAACGATTCCTTCAACTTCATAGATCTGGTAGATTTTGCGCCTGGCAAACCATTGACTTTGGAGATCGTGCATGCAACAGGTTCTAAAGAAACAATTCAATTGAATCATACCTATAATCAATCTCAAATTGAATGGTTCAGAGCAGGGTCAGCGTTGAATTTGATCAAGAGTCAAAACGCATAATGCAAAGTGCAAATATTTTAAATCCCCAGAAAATAGTATTATCATATACATCTGAAAAATTTGTATAAAATTCAAAAAAATAAGATGTAACCAAAAAAAATGTATTTCTGAATTAAAAATAAGGTGTGAGCTTAAGTTTAGTAAGCGTTTATTTTTTGCAATTAAGCGCTTTGTATTGCAAATAAACGCAGATTTTAAGATGTTTTACTTAAGTAATCACTTCACCCACATTTGATAACTTAATCATTGAGTACAAAAAATGAAAAGGGGATTATTAAAATCCTTTTAAAATCGATTT
>CAISOQ010000023.1 GCA_903887095.1 uncultured Flavobacteriia bacterium | reverse complement strand
ATCTGACTCCTGAACAGGAAGCTCAGTTGGAGGCCTTTTTGCTGATGCATCCAGAACTGGACGTTGACCGCGATTCGTGGGAAATGGCAAAGGTAGATTCGAATACAATGGTCGATTTTCCCGATAAACATAAATTAAGTAAAAGAAGACCAATTGGATTGTACATGTCGTTGAGTTTTGCCTCAATGGCCGGACTGATTGCCATCGGATTGTATTCAATGTTGGGAGATTTTACAGAATTCTCAATTCAATCCAATTTGCTTTCTAAGAATGTGCTAAATGATCCAACTTTAAAACAACCAGAGTTAAACAAGTTGCAAGAGTCAAATAATTTGGCATCGAAAAATGACGAGTCTACCATGAATTCTGAAGAGGGAACTACTGCGCAAGCTCAAGCAATGCATTCAGAAATGGAATTGGCATATTCTGGATTCTCGACGACTGAAACAGGAGTATTGGATGTGCCTAATTTAGGTTTAGTATTCCAATCAAAAGAAGTGGATGAAGTAGATGAAATGACAAGTATTTTCGAATCAAGTTCCACGCATGAATCTGCTTTGAATGAATCTCCAAAAAGAACTGCACTTAAAACACAGAAAGCAGTGCCGCTTTACATCGCTAAGAAAGAAACAGGGATTTCTCGAAATACTTATAACTATAATAATCAAAAGCGATTTGGTGCCTCTGAATATCATTTATCGCTCAGTGCACGAATTGGAATTATTGGCAGGAGAGTTCAACGAATGATGGATAATCCAGTCGCGTTGAAAAACTTGAATGATCCTTATTACCATGTTCCTGGAATGCAATCCAATGATATCAATTTTGCTGCAGTAGGTTCACTTCTTGCTACGCGTGTTCAAACCGTTTCAAGGGCACAATGGTTAGGAAAGTCCAATCAACAATTTATGAATCAAGTTTCGGTTGATGGCTATTCATATGCAATGAGAGGAGGGGTAGGATTCCAGTTGAATCACAATTATTACGGAAATGGTTCAATTGAAAATTACCATGCATCATTTACGTATTCACCAAAATTTTCAATCTCGAGAGAAATCGTTTTGGAACCAGCTGTTCGTTTTAAAATGGGGTCGAAAATGCTTGGTAACTCTATTCAAACGGGCTCAATGGTTGAATTTGATCGCATGAATGCACAGCAATTTTATAGTGCGGGTCAGCAACCTATTGGTCGAATGCTTTGGTACCGCGATTTAGGACTAGGATTGATGGTGAATACAAAATGGTTTTTTGCCAGCGTCCAACAAGACAATATTTTCAGACATTACGACAATATCTATTCTCAGGATTTTTCTGATCCAAGAAGAGCACCAAAACATCTTGTAGCAAGCATAGGAACGGATTATCAATCCGCTAAAGAAAAAATTATGATTTCTCCTTACCTGGTTTACCAAAAAGAGGATCAGCTTTCTGAAGCATGGGCAGGATTTAATTTGAAATTCTATTGGCTAACGATTGGCGGAGCGCTATCATCTAATCTCGAACCAGCTGCATCCGTTGGACTTAAATTCAAACATTTTATGTTGCAATACAATGCGGATTTGACGAAGTCACAACTTTATAATTCTAAAAATCTTTCGCACCAGATTACGTTGCGTATTTTAAGTAAACCAAGTAGGGTAGGTCAGCGATTGTTAAACCAATAAATGAAACCATGAAACGATTAATTATTTTACTATTGCTCTTTGCCAGTCGAGGAGTAATTGCACAGGATCCAACTTTTACACAGTTCTATGCGAATCCACTCTACTTGAACCCTGCATTTGCCGGTTCACATGGTTGTCCAAGATTTGCTTTGAACTATCGTAACGAATGGCCCCAGTTATCTGGAAATTACGTCACTTACAGTGCGTCGTATGATCAATTCTTCAAAAATATTTCGGGAGGATTTGGTGTTTTGGCTACACATGATCAACAAGGACAGGGCACAATCAATACTTCCATGCTTGGTTTGATCTATTCGTACCACTTGCAATTGGGTCGTAAATGGAAAATGATGTTTGGAGCACGTGCATCGTGGTTCCAAAAATCACTTGATTGGGATAAATTGACATTTGGAGACATGATTGATCCTCGAAGAGGATTTATCTATTCAACAGGAGATGTTCCAAGAGGCGGTTCAAGAGGATTCTTCGATGCTTCAGCAGGAATGTTGGTTTTCAACAAGCATTTCTTCGCAGGTGCTGCATGGCATCATATGAACCGTCCAAACGAATCAATGATTATTGGTGACTCACCATTGCCTTGGCGATTTACAGGTCACGCAGGAGCTGAAATTCAATTGGGTAAGAAATCCAAGTATTCAAATGGCACATCCATCATGCCCAATGTAATTTAT
>CAISOQ010000022.1 GCA_903887095.1 uncultured Flavobacteriia bacterium | reverse complement strand
GCATCTTAATGCAATTGAACGAATCTACATATGAAACCATTTTCTTGTTGTACATCGACAAGGAGTTAAGCCCCAAAGAAAGATTGGAGGTAGAGACTTTTATTGCAGACAATCCAAGCTATGCATCAGAAATGGAGGCACTTAAAGCAACCATTCTTAGTGCAGAAAATATACCATATGCATTTAAGGAAAATTTAAAACAACAAGGTTGGAATGCAACATATTCAACTATTATAAAAGAAGATTTGCAGGCGATTCCAGGATTATCTACTTCATTTAAAAATGCTTTGAAAAAAGAAGTCGCTACAGAAGGTATTATTGTAAAGCCATTTGGATTCAATCAAAACAAATTCACTTTCGCTGCCATTGCTGCTTGTTTGATGATTTTCTTGGGCTATCAGCAATTGACAAAAGCACCTGTATCTAATTCAATTGCAGCGAATACAACCACCTTAGTAGCTCCTAATACAAATTCAACTAAAACCTCTGATGAAATTGGACTAAGTAATACATCCCCAGAAAAATTTGTAAAAGCTGAAACGCTTGCAAAAACAAATCAACCAGTAAAAACGAAATTGCAGTTAAGTAATTCTAGTAAAACTCAAGGCATCCATCTACTTCAAAAAGAATCTATTGCGATGGCTGAAACAGCACCCGCCAATATCAGCATAAATCAAAATGTGATTACGAAACTGCCAAGCAATTACAACAACCCAATAACCATCAATGCTATACCGCTTACAATCAGTTCAGCTAATATAGATGCGGAACCAACAGAAGTCGAAAAAGTATTAACAAGTTATGAAATCATCGATACAGAAGACCCAGACAGAACTATTTTTATTGCTAATTTCGAAATAGATGGTAATAAATTAAGAGGACTTAAAAGAAAAGTAACCAGCTTATTCAAAAACAATAAATCGGAACGTAATAAATAAACAAATAATTAAAGCAACTCAATATGATACAAAAATCTCTTTTTACTTTTTTATTATTAAGCGCAGGCTTAATCGGTCAAGCGCAAACCATCACAGCATTGATCAATACAAGAAAAGACGCCATTAAAATTAATTTGGGAATGGATACCATTCGAACAGGCAGCGACTCAGTTTTAATTGGTTCAGATACCTTAAAAATTGGGAGCATCCTTATTGTGAATAAAAAAGAAGCAGAAGCCCCTAATTTCAAAACGGTTATAAAAATAGGTGACGCATCCTATGGCAGACCTAAAGATGGTGATTATGGATGGATAAAAGGAGATTTCAAAAAAACTAGAATCGAAATTAATAACACTCCTAAAAAATTAAAAAACACAGAAACCAATTGGTGGATCCTTGATCTTGGTTTTGCCAATTTTATAGATAAAAGTCCAAATTTAATGTGGCTTGCTGCAAATCCAAACGTTTTACCTTATGGTCAAGGTCCAGTGATGTCTCCAGAAAATTTTAGCTTGATTAATAAAAAATCAACGAATGTGAACGTATGGGTGGTGACACAAAAAATAAATATATACCAACATAAACTTAATTTAAAATATGGATTGGGTGTAGAAATGTTCAATTTCAGATTTGATAAATCGATCAGCTTTAGAGAAAGTATTGAGAATAATG
>CAISOQ010000021.1 GCA_903887095.1 uncultured Flavobacteriia bacterium | reverse complement strand
GGTCAGGATGGTAAAACTGGTACAAGAAGGCATGTCGAAAAAATCCTTTTGTTTCTGACTAAAAACGGTCAAACATCGTCAGATGAAGCAGTGGTTAATTGGGCAGCCTATTCGTTCAAGCAAAGACAAGAATTCTACAACAGCTACCTTGCTCAGTCGGGACAAATTGGTCAGCATGGTCGCATTGATGGTGAAGCGTATATCATTTGCGTTACACAATTTGATGAAAAAGGCTTGGAAATCATTGATCCAATTTATACATCACCAGCTTCTTTAGAGACTAGATCTGGCTGTTTAGGCAAGCAAGTTTCAAGAATTTTTGATTTCAATACGCGTATCAAGAACAGATTGAATTCACTTTTTGGAGGAATTTTTAAAACAAGCTTAATAGGGAATGAACCCAATGGGTGTGCACCAAGTATGCTACCAAGTGGATGTTCTGGTCCCGGATGCATGAAATTTGGATGTGGTTTCTTGAGTTTGATCTTTGCCCTCGGTATGCTACTGTGGTTATTGCGTTGTTTTCTTTTTGGTGATTGTGGCAACTCCACTTCATCAACGTCTACTCAGGGAACCAAGATTGTACATGATACTGTTTATGTTGTAAAACAAAAAAGCGACACAGTTAATTACGTGGATGAAACGACCAATACATCATACAAAATGATTAGTTTGCCCAATGTGCAATTCGAAAAAGGAAAGGCAATCTTGTTAAACTCATCATTGGGACAGTTAAATGAATTGGCGAATTACTTGCTCGAAAATCCGGATGTCAAAGCTGAAATTATTGGTCACACGGACAGTGATGGGGATGCATCTAGGAATAAGCGACTCTCCAAGGAAAGGGCAGAAGCGGTGAAAAAATACATTACGGACACTGGAGTAGATCCTTCAAGGATTAAAGCGACTGGAAAAGGAGAGGAAGAGCCTGTAACGGAAAATGCAACTGCTGAAGGCCGCGCCATGAATCGCAGGGTAGAAGTGAAATTGACACAGTCGAATACGACTAAAACAAAACGTACAAAACAAGAAGGAAATTGAGTTTGATTCCGCAACATACAAATTCGTCCTTTTTCAAAGGAAAGTTGACAGGAATCTTCTTGCCCAAAGAAAATAGCCATTCGGGAGAATTCCACTTTTATGCCATTCGGTGGAGTTATTTGAAAATTACAGATGTTGAGGTTCTTGAATCGGTTGATGTAAGAGACTTAAAAGTGGGCGATTTCTGGCATGCTAAAGCGTTGAAGGCGAAAAGAAAGTGGCTTCCATATCAAGTTGACTTTCCACGAATCATGAAGCGGCCGGAGATCTTTATTCCAAGAGGTGAAGTGGATTTTTATTCTGGAACCTTGCTCAATGTTTACATTCGAAACTTTGATTTATCAAAACTTAAAAAAAGATCATTTGAGCCTTGGATAGAAATAACTGCGGATATTTACTTTCAGATTGAAAAACCAAAACCACCTTTGGTTCCAACGCCAATTCAAAAAGTCAATGAAAATAGTGTACT
>CAISOQ010000020.1 GCA_903887095.1 uncultured Flavobacteriia bacterium | reverse complement strand
TCCATTGGTGATAATATGCAATCTATATCCTTCATTGGATAATGTTTCCAATGTTTCAATTGCATCAGGAAATAAGTGTGTTTGTCTTGGTGATATTTCTACGTATCCATCACTTAATCGTTCAACTAACGGATTGTCTTCTATTTGAAAATAATCGAGTGTTGCTCTAAATCTTTCAGAACGAAGAAATTCTTTTTTGATTTCACCTTTTCCATATTTGCGCCACAGTGTTGCGTTTTGTTGCTTGTACTCCGAATGGAAATCTTCGAAGTCACTAATCTGCTGGTTTAATCCGAGTTCTGTAAAAAGTTGCCGCAATGCCGATTCTGAATTCTTTTCAAAATCCCATAATGTGCGGTCAAGGTCGAAAAATAAATGTCTTTGCATTTAATGGAGCAGCAGGTAAGATAAAGAAGTCATGAGAAATGCATTCAGGAACATGCCAACTATAATTAATGGAAAAGCTTCTCGTTGCTTGCCATAAAATTTAGCCACGATAATGCTGCCAATAGGCACAGAAAGGAAGAATGGTGCCCAAAAACAAATCCCATAAATACCAAGCGTGCGTTTTACGCGGATAATGGCGCGATTTGTTTTCGTAAATTTTTTCTTTTTCTTCAAAATTTTTGATTCGGAAATTGCTCGCTCCTCATTTTTGATTTTTCGTTTGTGAGAAATTGACATTATCAATTCACTGAAAAAGAAAAAAATTGTAGCACTAAAACTGCCCCCTGCAATACTTGTGAAGAATGTTTCCCAAAATGACAATCCTGAAGCATAGCCAGTGAAAGGGGCAAACATAAACTTGACCGTTGCCAAAATAAAAATGGATGTTAGTATGCCCCAGTTCATTTTTTGATTTTTAACATTTTACTCCATAAGCTAAATCTCCTGCGTCTCCCAGTCCAGGAACGATATAGCTTTGTGCAGTTAATTCTGTGTCTATTGCACCCACCCAAATTTCTGTATTCTCAGGAAAATGATTTTTCACTAATTCCAACGCATCTGGTGTTGCGATTGCTGAAGCAATAATAATTTTAGCGGGTTTACCTTGTCGCAATAGGGCTTTGTGCACCATCACCATGGAATTTCCAGTTGCCAACATAGGATCACTGATTATCACCGTTTTTTTGTCAAGTGAGGGTGAGGCAAGGTATTCTACTTCAATATCAAAATCTTCAGCATTCTTATGTTTTCGATAGGCTGAAACAAAAGCACTTTCCGCCTTGTCGAAGTAGTTTAAAAATCCTTGATGCATAGAGAGTCCTGCCCTCAGAATTGTAGCTAATACGGGTTGATTATCAAGAAAAGGCACATTTGCTGTCCCAAGTGGAGTTATTACATCTTTGTTTTCAAACTGCAGGGATTTGGAAATTTCATAAGCCATTATTTCTGAAATTCGCTCCATATTTCTTCTGAAACGCATAGCATCTTTTTGGATTTCAACATCACGAATCTCACCGAGAAAAGTGCTGAAAATTGAATGGGCATTGGAAAGATTGTGTACCATATCAAGAGTGTTTACATAAAAGTAATGGAATTTAGAAAAACAATACTGCTTTCTGATTGTAAATAATGTGAAAAGTAGGAATCTCGAGGTGGTCGCCCTTGAAATTTCGGTAAATTTGCCACGTGTCGGAAAAAGCAAGTATAAATATTTCGATTTTTAAAAGGCTGATTGGCCATGTGAAATCCTACAAGACTCTTTTTTTTGTAGCTGTTTTTTGCACCCTCTCATTGGCTGTGCTTGGACCATTGCGACCAATGCTGATCGGTGAAATGGTGAATAAGTATATTGTTCAGGGTCAAGATGGTGAGTTGCTTCTTTTTTGGTCTGGAATAGTCGCTGCGATGCTTCTTGGTGAAGCTGCTCTGCAATTTGCTAATTCCTACTTTTCTAATTTACTAGCTCAATCTGTTATCAATGATATTCGACAAAAGCTATTCGGACACATGCTTAGTTTTCGGATGCGCTATTTCGATAAAACTCCGATTGGTTCTCTCGTTACAAGAGTTGTTTCTGACTTGGAGGCAATTACGGAAGTTTTTTCAGCTGGTTTAATGGAGATTGCAGGTGATTTACTTTCCTTAATTGCTGTTATTTCAATGATGCTTGCTACGAATTGGCAACTGACATTAATGACTGTTGTCCCAATTCCATTGTTAATATTGGCAACACGAATTTTTGCGCGTGCGATGCGAAGTTCTTTTCAATTGGAAAGAGTTCAAGTTAATAAATTAAACACTTTTGTTCAAGAGCACTTAACCGGAATGGCCGTTGTGCAATTATTTAACCGCCAGGAAAGAGAATTTGACGAATTCAAGGAAATCAATAAAGGTCATCGCCAAGCACATATTAATGCTGTTTGGGCAAACTCTATATTTTTTCCTGTTGTCGAGTTGTTGAGTTCTTTGTCTATCGCCTTACTATTGGTTTGGGGAGCATTGAAGGCAGAAGGAAAAACGGATGCTGAAATAAAATTGATGTACGGCCAAATTATTTCTTTCACATTGTGGGTGCAGATGCTCTACCGACCAATTCGTCAGTTAGCAGATAAATTTAATATCCTTCAACGCGGTACTGTAAGGGCAGAACGTGTTTTTGAAACATTGGACCTCATGGAAGATGTGCAAGATACGGGTACAATTAAGAATTGTGATTTTGACCAATCAATTTCTTTTGAAAATGTATTCTTTGCTTACGAAGATGAAAATTGGGTTTTAAAAGATTTCAGTTTAAAAATCAATAGAGGAGAAACTGTAGCATTTGTGGGCGCCACTGGTGCCGGAAAATCTACGGTAATCAATTTGTTGGGAAGATTTTATGAATACCAAAAAGGAGAAATATTTATTGGTTCAACGAATCTGAAAGCAATTCAATTGGCTAACTTGAGAAAGAATATTGCTGTTGTATTACAAGATGTATTCTTGTTTTCAGACACTGTGCACAACAATATTACGTTAGGTGACCCTGAAATATCTAGAGAACAAGTAATTGCTGCAGCAAAGGAGGTTGGGGCGCATGATTTTATTGAGAGACTTCCTGGAGGTTACGACTATCAAATAGGCGAGAGGGGTGGTGTGCTATCTGTTGGTCAGCGTCAACTTTTAGCCTTTATTCGAGCAAGTGTTTACAATCCGCATGTTCTTATTCTGGATGAGGCAACATCAAGCATTGATAGCGAATCCGAAGAAATGATTCAACGCGCTACGGCTAAATTGACAGAGGGGAGAACCTCAATTGTTATCGCACACAGATTATCGACAATTCATAGCGCTGATAAAATTGTTGTGATTGATAAGGGTGAGATCAAGGAAATAGGATCACACACCGAACTAATGAATTTGAAAGGCTACTACCATAATTTATACCAAAAGCAATTTAACGAAGAAAACGAAGTGTGATGATTGGATTAAAGATTGGCGGCGTTCCCGAACATTTTAATCTTCCATGGAGATTGGCAATTGAGGAGGGTAGGTTTAGACAAGCAGGATTAGAATTACATTGGAGCGATATGACTGGTGGCACTGGTCAAATGATTAAAGGACTTCAATTAGGTACCTTGGATGTTGCCGTTTTGTTAACTGAAGGCATCACGAAAGCAATTCTGGAAGGACTAAAGGCAAAAATCATTCAAGTTTACGTTACAACGCCATTGAGATGGGGTATCCATGTTCCTTTTAAATCTGATATTCATGCTGTGGATCAATTGGAGGGGCAAACATTCGCTATTTCGAGAGAAGGATCTGGTTCCCATTTAATGACGTTTGTTAAGGCGAATCAAGAAGGCTGGGATTCAGAAGAGTTAAAGTTCAATGTGGTTGGAGATATCTATGGTGGACTTTGGGCTCTCGAAAACAATCAGGCACAAGCTTTTTTATGGGAAAAATACACGACATTTCCTTATACTGAACAAGGGAAGTGCCGCTACATCGATGAGGTTGTTACCCCGTGGCCATGTTTTGTGATTGCTGTTCGTGAAGAGGTGCTTGAAAAGCATTCCGATTTACTAAGAACAATGTGCGCAATCGTGAATCAAAAGGCGAAAGAATTGAAATCGGATGAAGATACTGTGGAAGTGATTTCATGGCGCTATAACCTTCGTTCTGGTCAGGTACAAAATTGGTTGATAGAGACAGATTGGAATTACGACGGTATAGAATATCCACTGGCTTTCGATAAAACTATTCGCTATCTAAAGAAGTTGGATCTTGTGGATGAAGCAATAACTGAGGATTGGCAGAAAAAATTATTTTGAATACATGCCCTGAGCTGAATGGTGTTCAGCGGGCCAATAATTAATGCAGGTCGAGTGTCTGCCAAGGGAGACTTATCGAGACCTGAACATTTTGAACTTTTATAAATGAAAACAGGCGTACTTTTAATTCAACTTGGAACTCCGGATAGTCCATCCACAAGTGATGTAAGAACATACTTAACAGAGTTCTTGAATGACCGACGAGTGATCGACATTCCTTGGTTGGCTCGAAAAATTTTGGTGAATGGAATTATAGTTCCTTTTAGAGCGCCAAAATCGGCTAAAATCTACAAAGAACTGTGGGAACATGGAAATGGGAAGTCTCCGCTTTTAACGCACACGCAGACTGTTCAAAAATTGGTGCAAGAACGATTCAATGCGACCGAGGTTACCATTGAAATGGCCATGAGGTATCAAAATCCTTCGATGGACAGTGTTTTGGAACGCATGCGAAAAGTAAATTATGATCAGTTAATCATTTTACCTTTATTTCCGCAATACGCAAGTGCTTCATCTGGATCAGCAATTGAAAAAGCGATGTCTATCATTTCAAAATGGTGGGTGATTCCTGAGGTTAAAATTATCAGTCAATTTTGGGACAAGGATGGTTACATTGATTCCATTGTCGATCGTGCGAAATCGTTTGATTGGAAAGAATATGATCATGTCCTTTTCTCTTATCACGGATTGCCTGAACGACAAGTTGATAAAGTTTATGATGGTTCAGATCTTTGTTCAGATCAGCCTTGTGAAACGGAAATGAACGATGAGAATAAATTTTGTTACAAGGCGACATCGTATGCAACCACTCGACTGATTGCTGAAAAATTACAGATGCCTGAAGAGAAATATACAGTATGTTTTCAATCACGATTAGATAAAAAATGGTTAACGCCTTTTTCTGATAAAGTCGTAGAAGAGTGGGGGAAGAAAGGAGCAAAAAAATTACTTGTATTTAGTCCTGCTTTTGTTGCAGATTGCCTTGAAACAATCATTGAAAT
>CAISOQ010000019.1 GCA_903887095.1 uncultured Flavobacteriia bacterium | reverse complement strand
TAACTTCATTCATATGTTTTTTTATTACTCATTAAGGTTATAATTACTAAAATCGGGGGCGTGTATTATTCAATAATCCCAACTGCTAAAAATCCAACTTTTTGACGCATAATTTTAAAAATTATTTCTATTCAAATTCAGCTTTTGAAACACACGATGCATCAAAGTCTTCGATTGGAAAAGCATTGTTCATTTTTTCTCGTAAAAGATTAAAATCCGACTCATTAGCAATAAATAAATATCCATTTCGTTTTAAATCGTTAATCACGTTATAAAAAGATTCTGCATCGGATTCATCGATCTCATCATTTTCACCAAGTTCTTTGTAATACAACACAATGCAATTTTCAGTGTATGGTCCGGTACTAAAATAAATCTGGCTGAAATCAGATGGGTTATCCATATAACCATAGAAAACATCTCCACCTACTTCAATTAATGCTTCGTCTTCATAAAACGAACTAAATTGACTTTTGTCGAATTCATCGTATTCCAAAATAGCAATCAGGTAATTCATATTTTATTTTATCAATTTTACATTAAGAATTTACTTCCCATAAAATTAGTTGATATGTTCTATTCCTCAACAAAAACGTTGTTCAAGATATAATGGACAAAGTTTTCTATGAAATAGATGTTAAAATCCTCATCTATTTGAGAATCTTCACCTGAATCAATAATATCTGAAAAAGTTTCACTGTATTTTTCTCTTAAAATTTGAGCTATAACACTTCCGTGTTGCTTATTTTCAGAAAAATAATTGTCAAAATCACCGAAACCATTAAGTACTTCAATATATACACCTTTATTTCTGCTTTCAAAATAGAATTCACATCCAGAAGTAGTGATATCGAAATGATATGAGGTGGATTCATCAGCTTTGGGATAATCAGCAGAGATTATTATTTGTTCATTTGTTGATTTTGTGATCGAAAAATTTTGTTTTTCTTTTTCGGCAATGAAAATTTGGCAAAAAGCTGCAACTTTAGGGTTGATTTTTTCAATTACCTTCCAACTACTTTTCTCTCGTTCATCATCCATTAATTGCTCATCTTCATTGCTTCTTGAATTATTTATGAATTGATTTTGTCCAGCCAACTTAAAATCATTGGTCTCAATTATTGAATCTATAGAAGGAATTTTTATAGTCAATGTGGCTTTATCCGATTCAGAAATTAAACTCCAATTGCATTTGACAGCAAACTGAGGTTGTTTCGAAAGAATTGCCACCCAAAAACCTGCATTTTCAGGAGTATTGAATCGATTGAAATCAATGTGATCAGCGTATTCCGGTTTTTTAGCAATTAATTCAGATAAAAAACGCTCATTAATTTTATTAAAGTCAACTTTGCTTACAAACTGAGGTTGGTCGTTTAAAACCATTACGAGATAATTATTCTTCAATTTACTCCAGTCAACAAGTGGCTCATATTGCGGAAAGTTTCTCAGAATGTATGATGTCATTCTACCGGGCCAATAATCATCCGGACCATCTAATTCCTCAAATTTTAAACCATCCAATAAAAATTCATATCCTTCCGTAATTAGTTCATATCGTAAAGTTGTAGGAAGGTTAGAAATAGCTGTTTCTAAATCAAGGTCTTTGGCAATCTCGACATACGGAAATTGTTTTTCCTTCGGGATGTCCGGTTTTCCACCTTTTAAGGATAAGATTACCGAACCATCATTTGTGATCCCGCTTATCACGTCTATAAATTCTTGTTTTGTACTAAATGTTTTCATTTTCGACGACGTTAATTATTTCAATTTTAAATACTTTTTGAGTTGTTATCAATATGGTATTATTAGCAACAAATATAAATTCAAAACTCAAAACGAAAACTCCACTCCAGGTAACAACGCCCTGCATTTTTTCTGAATCGAGGTTGAAGACGCCAAGGGATTGTTATCGAATCGTATAAGATCAAGTGATTTTAAATTGGTTAATTCATTCGGTACATCCGCAAATTTATTATCCCATAAATCGAGACTTTTTAAATTATGAAGCTCGGTTAAAACCATTGGAATCAGTGTAAAAGTTGAGTTTCTGATGGTAAGTGTTTTAAGCTTACTCAATTTAGCAAACGATGCAGGTAAGTAACCTATGTTGTTTCCAGGGTCAAATCGCTCTAAGTTTATCAAGTTTCCAAAATTCTCAGGAAGTGGCTTTTCAACATTTTCAAAATCGATATCCAGTTCTTTTAAATTAGTCAGATCACAAAAGCTGTCGGGTAGCGGTTTGTTTAGAATGCAGCCATCTAACTTAGTCAACTTTTTTAGTTCACCTATTTCAGATGGGAGTTCGGTAATTTTAGTTAAACGCAAATCTAAATATTGCAGGTTTTCAAGGTTTTTTATTGCAGGACTCAATTTGATAATAGGAAGTTCGAATAATTTCAATTCCACTAATGATTTTAACTCATAGATGGAATCAGGCAACTCAGAAATTAATGTAAAACTCAAATCCAAAATCTTAAGATTTGAGAGATTCGAAATACTTTTGGGTAGCACTTGAATCATCTTACATTGGTAAAGATTGAACGACTCTAGTTTTGTTAGTCCGCCTATCGCCTCTGGTAATTTATCCAAAAGTGCATTCTGCTGTAAAATCAGGCTTTTGAGTTGATTACACTGCTTTATTTCCTCACTGATTGAGGTAATTTTATTTTTCTTCAGATTTAGTTGTTCTAAATTTTTTAGCGCACCAATCGAATCAGGAATAGTTGGAAGCTCTGATTCTTCAAGATCAAGAATTTTTAAATTCGAAAGACCTGAAAGATTTGTTGCAAATGAGGTCATTTTTCGATTTCCGATAAAAAGTTCTTCTAATTGCGGAAGATTCAATAAAGATTCCGGAAATGATGAAAACTCATTTCGATTTAATGTGAGCTTCTTAAGCTTCGTCAAGTTGCTAAATTCTTTCGGTAATTCTTGTATTAGATTGGTTTCTAAATACAACTCTTCGAGATTTGCCAAATTGCCTATTAATGGACTGAGCACAGCTAGATTTCTATTCCAGCTCAGGTCTAGATGAACCAAGTTTTTAAGACTGTAAATGCTTTCTGGAATCACTGAGAATTCTATACTCCCAAGGTTCAGTTGCGTTAATTCTGAAAGCGACGCAAATAAATCTGGTAAGACTGCAATTCTATTCCCTTTCAAATTGAGCTTTTTCAGGTTTTTGAGGTTAAAAAAACTTTCGGGTAATTTCTCAATTTTATTTCCATATAAATTAACTTCCTCCAACCATGTCATCAACCCTATACCTTCAGGCAGCTCTTTGATTTTGGCTTCCTCATTTGACGGTAAGTTGATTCTAACATGCATATCTTTAAAAAAGCCTCTCTCGTATTGGTAATTTACCCAGTTGTTCCATTGTAAATCCAACGTAGTAATTTTTGAAAAATGGTTTACGGCTTCGGGTGCTAAAATACGGTTCAGCATGGCAACCGACTCCACTCGTAAGGTTTTTACCTGATGAGTTGTGATGATCTCCTCTATTCGATTTAAAGGAATCTCTAGCCATGATTTATTGATTACCAAAACATCTTTTGGATATTTCAGTTCAATGTGTTGTTTTGTTTCCTTATCCGTTGTATAATTGTATTCATAGGTATGCAAAGCAATGAAATCATTAATTTCCTTAAAAGGATTATCGTAAACAAACAACTCTTTCAATGAAGTGAGCTTCTCTAATTCTTCAGGAATACGCTCCAATCGATTCAAAGAAACATCGAGCCATTCCAAGCTTTTAAGATTTGAAATCTCGCTACCCAAAGAAGCAATCTTATTCTGTCTTAAATCGAGCTTTTTCAATTTCGATAATTGGTACAATGATTCTGGAATAGCAGATATTTCTGTGCGTATGATAGTAAGTTCTTCCAAATCTTTTAAATCTCCTATGTTTTCAGGTAGACTCGACAGTTTGAGTCTCCCGAAAAAATTACCGTAAATCTGCAATTCTTTTACTCCATTGAGCCATTCTATTTTACCATTTGAAAAATGTGTATCATAAGCATCTGTTGCAATTCTAACAACCTTCGTTTGAATTGCTTCAAAAATTGCAGGATAAAAACTTGTTGGAATGACTTCAAATTCTTTTGTTATTGTTAGAGTTCCAGCCGGCTCAAAATTCTCTTCATTCCGGTAATATTGAAAATCTGATTTATACGTCGGTGAGGTCCTTAAGCGCGGGGCGTTTCTATACATTGCAGGCAACGAATTGTCTGGAGCAAAAGCAACCAGCAAAAGTCGTTTAATTTCAGATTTTCCTTCATCTTCGCCTTTGGGTTGTTGTAATTTTCCGCTGAGCCAATATTTGTTGATGGCTTCAATATCGATGGCTTTTAACCCATCGATAATCAGTTGCGGTTCGGATAAGGTTTCGAAAAGTTCTTCTATTTTTTTCATGTGTGTTATTTTAATTTATCAAGAATGAAATTTGCTAGAATTTCTGGCCTTGTCTGTTTCGAGTATTCAATGCCAGAAAAGTTTGCTTCATAAAAAGATAACCAATCAGATTTATATGTGCTATTTGATGGATGAGGCGTGGCAACAAGTTTGACATCACCATGACATTTGTAAGGAT
>CAISOQ010000018.1 GCA_903887095.1 uncultured Flavobacteriia bacterium | reverse complement strand
TTATCCAAAAGATTTTACATTCGTTTGCCCTTCGGAATTACACGCTTTTCAAGCTCAATTAGGTGAATTTGAATCAAGAGGAGTAAAAGTTGTTGCTTGTTCAACAGATACAGAAGAATCACATTGGGGTTGGTTACAAGTTCCAAAAAACAAAGGTGGAATTGAAGGTGTAAAATACCCGATTGTTGCAGACACTTCAAAAACGATTTCAGAAGCATTTGGTGTTTTAGCAGGTGAATACGAATATGACATGGAAGGAAGCTTGACTGCTTCAGGACCAATGATCGCTTACCGAGGTTTGTTCCTTATTAACAAAGAAGGTGTCGTAATGCACCAACTGGTAAATATGTTCCCACTTGGCAGAAATGTAGATGAAGCACTTCGTATGGTTGATGCTTTGCAATTCTTCGAAGAAAATGGTGAAGTTTGTCCTGCAAACTGGCACAAAGGAGATGAAGGAATGAAAGCGAACTTCGCAGGAGTTGCAGAATACCTTTCGGCACACTAATCAACGTATTAAAATATACAGCACTTTAAAACCGCTCAATTGTGGGAGGTTTTTTTATGCAATTTCAATGTAGTCCAAATCTTGTCCAAAGGTATCTTTGAGACGGGTGATGCTAAATAAAGCAAGTCCGATAAATAACACTCCGACAAATAACGCAGCCCAGCCATCGCTGATATTGTACGAAACAATTATACCAAACAATAAGGTTATCAAATTAACAGAACCGCGCACAAAATTCGGAATTGTATTAGCAGCAGTTGAACGAATATTTGTACCGAATTGTTCTGCTGCAATTGTCACAAAAATCGCCCAATATCCTGTACCTGCTCCTAAAAGAAAACACATGAAATAATAGGTTGAAAGGTCTGTATTTTTTAAGAAAAGTAAAAAATAAACTGATAGCAGAAAGGTAAAAAAAAGGTACAACATCACCACTTTTTTTCGACTCTTCATCAATTGACTTAAAAGCCCAGAAAGCAAATCACCAACGGATAATCCTATGTATGCAAACATGACTGCCTGACCATTATCTACTCCCTGCACTCCCAATAACGGCCCGAAATTATCCTTCGAATTCATTATCAACAAACCAATCACATACCAAACAGGAATTCCGATTATGATGCAATGAATGTATTTGATCCTGTTCTGTTTGTGACCAAAAATTAACTTTAAATTTCCACGTTGACCTTTGTGTTCTTCTTTCTGGTTCTTGAAAAAATTAGATTCGATGGTTCCAACACGCATGAGCAAAAGCAACAATCCCATCACCCCTCCAACGATATAGGCAATTTGCCAATTTGCATAAAGAACTCCTGTTAAATTCTCAAACGCTTTCGCAATACCCTGCCCATTCGAATTAACAGCATAGGCCACAACTCCACCCAGCGCACCAAACGTTACAATAACCATCGTACCATAGCCTCGTTTTTCTTTCGACATCATTTCTGACACAAGCGTAATACCAGCTCCAAGCTCGCCTGCCAAACCAATTCCTGCAATTATTCGTACGACAGCATATGTGGGAACATCCGTAACAAAAGCATTGGCAATATTTGCAGTAGAATACAATAAAATTGATCCAAAGAGCACTTTCAGCCGCCCTTTTTTATCTCCCAACACCCCCCACAAAAGTCCACCTAACAACATGCCTAGCATTTGCATATTGAATAAAAACTTTCCTGTGGCCGCTTTGTCTGCGTCGGTTGCTGTTGACATTATCTGATTCAGACTTTCAGCTTTCACAACACCAAAAAGCACTAAGTCATAAATATCAACGAAATACCCCAATGCTGCCACCGTCAACAACAAAGCGATTTGAAAATTCTTCTTCCCTGAATACACGTTCTCCATTTAACGAAAATAATACTTTTCTGAAATTCTGTTTCCTCACAAAATTCCATTTTGAATATTGTATCTTCGTAATCGTGAATCAGGATGAAATTTACATGCAACGTGCCATTGAACTTGCCCGATTGGGAGCAGGTTCTGTTGCGCCAAATCCAATGGTAGGTGCTGTAATTGTGCACAACGACCTGATCATAGGCGAAGGCTACCATCACAAATTTGGAGAACCACATGCAGAAGTAAATGCAATAAACAGTGTAAAAGAAAATAACCTGCTTTCCTCAGCAACAATATATGTAACGCTGGAACCATGTTCACATCATGGAAAAACACCACCTTGCTGCGACTTGTTGATACGTCACCGCTTCAAACGTGTGGTTATTGGTTGCTTAGACACTCATGCTAAAGTCAATGGAAAAGGAGTAGACAAACTTCAAAAAGCAGGTGTGCATGTAGATATTGGCATTCTCGAAAATGCTTGCCGGGATTTAAATAAGCGATTTTTTACTTTTCACGAACGACAAAGACCGTATGTTATTCTAAAATGGGCTCAAACCAAAGATGGATTTCTTGATAAACATCGGCCTAACAATGAAAAAGGCATTCATTGGATCACTTCCTCCGAAACAAAGGTACTCGTTCACAAATGGAGATCAGAAGAACAAGCTATTTTGGTGGGAAGAAAAACTGTTCAAAATGATGACCCTTCTTTAACTGTGAGGGAATTAATTGGAACCAACCCCACTCGCGTGATTATTGACAGTCAACTAAAATTAAATCCTGACTTAAATATTTTCTCTGACGATGCGCCTACACTCATTTTCAATCGTATCAAGAACGAAATAAAAGGAACTATTGAATGGATAAAAATTACAGAAACAAATACGGAGAACATTTTGAATGAACTCTACAAAAGAAATGTTCTTTCTGTTTTTGTAGAAGGTGGAAGCCGCACTTTACAATATTTTATTTTTGGAAATGTTTGGGACGAAGCACGTGTCATTGTGGGCAACACAAATTTCGGCGATGGCAAACGTGCACCTGTCATCAGTAAAGCGCCGTCAGAAAATTTCAAATTCGGTAATGACACAGTCTATATTTACTACAGAAAATGATTCCATTATTGCTCTCCATCGTTTCGTCGAGTTTCATCTTTGTGATTTTCAAACTGTTCCCGAGATTCGGAATTAACACATTTCAGGCAATTGTATTTAATTATTTTACTGCTTTTTCGTGTGGTGTCATTTTATTCGGCAACGAATGGAAAGATCATAGCCTGAGCGACGCTTCCTGGCCTATTTACGCCTTAATTTCAGGGGTATTATTCATCTCACTTTTCATTTTAATGGGCCTGAGCTCTCAGAAAAATGGTGTTGCACTTACTTCCATCGCTGGAAAAATGAGCATGGCTGTTTCGTTGATCTTTATGATTTTGATCTATCGTGAAGAAATGTCGTTTCTCAAAACATGCGGAATTTTACTTGCATTTCTCGGGGTATTTTTAGTTTCCTTTTCTAAAAAAAATAAAGATGCCTCTGGTTCTATTTGGATGCTTGTTATCCTATTTCTTGGAAGTGGACTGCTAGATTTTGTCTTAAACTTCGTTCAAAAATTCCATTTAAAACAACTCACTCCTTCCCTATTTTCTGCATTCGGTTTTGGGATTGCTGGACTAATCGGTTTGAGTGTCCTGGTTTATCAGCTCATTACTAAAAGAAGTGTTTTTCAATTTCGAAATGTCTTGGCCGGCATCGCTCTTGGAATTCCAAATTATTTTTCAATTTTTCTATTGATGTTGTCCTATAAAACAACTGGTTGGACCGATTCAACGGTATTGGCAATTATCAATGTTTCCGTTGTCTTACTTTCTGCTGTAACAGGTTTTATTGCGTTCAAAGAAAATGTGAATACACAAAAAATAATAGGACTTTTATCCGCTGTTTCAGCGATAATTATCCTCTATTTTGCTAGCAAATAAACAACTTTTTTCAATCGCTTTTCCTTAAGTTTGCAACTGAATCAGTCATGAGTTAATGGTGCATTCTTGCAATTTATGCTGCGATTTTTAATGCTAAAGGACAAATTATTGATATATGAAATAGCCATGCAAATACTTCGCGCAGGCACAAATGAAAATAACATGGCGTAGTCCATATGACCTTTAAAAGACAAATTAGTTACATATGAAAATTCACGTATTAAACACCGGTAACTTCAAATTGGACGGAGGTGCAATGTTTGGCGTTGTTCCTAAAACCATTTGGCAAAAAACCAATCCTTCAGACAGCAACAACATGTGTGATTGGGCCATGAGGTGTCTACTCATAGAAAATGGAAAGCAACTCATTCTTGTAGATGCAGGAATTGGAGACAAACAATCTGAAAAGTTCTTTTCACATTATCATCTTTCCGGCAATGATAGTCTCATAGGTAATTTGAATAAACTGGGTTTTTCACGGGAGGACGTAACTGATGTTTTTCTTACACACCTGCACTTTGATCATTGCGGTGGAGCAATTCAACACAACAAAGATCACACTGGATTTGAACCTGTTTTTAAAAATGCACATTATTGGAGCACTGAAAACCATTGGAAATGGGCAACAGAACCTAATGCGCGCGAAAAAGCATCCTTTCTGACAGAAAATATTTTGCCAATTCAAGAAAGTGGACAATTGAAATTTATCGAACGAAAAGGCGATATGACCAAGAATGTTTTTGAAAATTTCGATGTTTTATTCGTGGACGGACACACCGAAAGTATGATGATCCCACATATTCATTACAAAGGCAAAACACTTGTTTTCATGGCCGATCTTTTACCCAGTGTTGGACATATCCCTCTTCCATATGTTATGGGGTATGATACCAGACCTT
>CAISOQ010000017.1 GCA_903887095.1 uncultured Flavobacteriia bacterium | reverse complement strand
TCAAAGTTCCTTCATTGCGAAATATTGAACTTACTTTTCCCTACATGCATGATGGAAGTTTAGCCACTTTAGAAGAAGTTCTATCATATTATGAAAAAGGAGGGAAGGGGCATTTTAATCAAAGCAAAATTATTCAACCGTTTAAGCTCAGCGCCAAAGAAAAGAAACAATTGATTCTCTTCTTGAAAAGCTTGACCGATACGAGCTATATGGCTGATTATCGACCGTATAAAAAATAAATTTTCTCGTTTTTCTCAATTACGTGTAATATTTGGTTAGATAATTGCGTTCAATGTGTAACGTTTTATAAAGAATGCGTTAATTACCCAGTAAAGTCTGCAAGCTTTACGAATCAAACTAGAAAATAAAACCAAAAACCATGGCAGTGAACCCAATGTACCACCAAACCAACCAACGGATGGAAGAAGAGTTGAGTTGGATACGGCGTGCGCAAAAAGATCCCGAGTGTTTCGGCCCGCTGTACAAAAAGTATCATGAGCAAATCTTTCGTTACGTCTATCAACGAATGGATGATGAAGAAACTGCTTTTGATGTTACTTCACAGGTTTTTATGAAAGCCTTGAATAATTTAAATCGATATGAATTCAGAGGTGTTCCATTTTCATCTTGGCTTTATCGCATTGCCAAAAGTGAGTTATACCAATCTTTCAGGGACAAAAAAGCTGAGAGAACTGTCAATATCGAAAGTTGTCAACTCTCTGAAATGATTGAAGAATTCGAAGAAGACAGCAATGAAATAAACAAAAAAAGACTTTTTGAGTCTTTGGCAAAATTGAAAGAAAAAGACATGCAATTAATTGAAATGAGATTTTTTGAAAAAAGATCATTTAAAGAGATTGGTGAGATACTTGATATCACGGAAAACAATGCAAAAGTGAAAGCATTTCGTGCTATTGAAAAATTAAAAGAACTATTTAATGTTAAAAATTAGTCATGGAAATTAAAAAGATCAATTTAGACCGAAAACCATTGACAGTCGACCAAATTAAGGCTAAAGAAAATTTTAGTGAAATACTAGCAAATGCAAGCTTAAATAAACCAGGGATTTGGAAAAGTCCTTGGTTTTATGGTGCTATAGGCTTGTCTTCATTGGCGTCATTCATGCTACTATCAACTGATTTTGAAACTAAAAAAGAATTCAATGTAAAAACTTCTACTTTGAACAATAACCTTGTACAAGCTAATAACAACTCATATATTAAGCAGGTTAAACCATATATTGAAACAGAGAAACAAGTTCCTTCAAAAAAAAACAGTTCGAATAATTCATTGAAAGATAAGATCCAAGTGAATAGCACCCTAGCTGTAGCGAGTGAATATAAAGAACTAGAACAGCTCGTTCCTCAAGTAAAAAAAGTTAATGGTTTACCTTCTATTGCAGGTATTGCAAACGGTGCGATCAAATCTTCGATTTTAAAAGATGCAGAAGTAATTGAAAGTGGTTTTGATTTTAAAATAAACGAGTATAAAGTCAATTATTTCAACGGCTACAAGGAAGTCGAGGAGCGTTTAGAGGGCAATGCGCTTCCTGCTGAACTCAGAGAAAAGTTGATAAACTATAATTTGGGTGAAATGGTTTTTTTTACTGAATTGAAGGGTGTTGACAATCTTGGAATCAATCGCGACTTACCTTCGATGAATCTAAGAATTGTAAAGAATTGATACTTTCAACATTTGAATATTGAAAAATCCCCTCGAAATCCAAAGAATAATTTTACTTATTGAAAAAACATTTTTAAATTCGTAACGTATTTTACTATGCCTTACAAAAGGTTACTATGATGAAATTGTGTGTTTTTATTGTTCTATTTGCATCTACCACTGTTGTAATGGGCCAACACACTAATTTCAATACTCAAAGAAATTGGTCCTTAAACAAGAAAGAAGTTCTCTTCGGCCTGGGTGCTACACAATTTACCGGTGATTTAGGTGGTCGTGACCGTATTGGTAAAGATTTTAGTCTCGTAGATATTGACATTCCATCCACAGGATTTGGCGGTATGATAGGATACCGTTACCGTTTTCATCCTTATTGGGCCACAACAACATCTTTTAATCTTGGTGTTTTAAGAGGCAACGACGCCAATACAAATGAAATAGTTCGCGAGAGCAGAAATCTTCATTTCAGGTCTATCATTGTTGAATTATCTCAGCGTCTTGAATTTGTTTTTTTCTCAAATGAAAAATTTGGATCGCGTTACAGATTGCCTGGTCACAATGGATTTAGTAACCACAACGAACAGATTTATCTTTTTGGTGGAGTAGGAGTAAACTACTTCAATCCAAAAGCGAGGTACAATGGGCGTTGGACGGCTTTAGATCCGCTTAATACAGAAGGACAAGGTCTTCCTGGTGGTGCGCGTGAGACATTGCCATGTACGGTAACTATTCCAATGGGATTTGGAATTCGCTACGGTGTTGGTCGACAATGGCGTTTTGCTTTAGAAGCAACATATGTTAAAACATTTTCAGATTATATTGATGATGTGCACAGCGTTTATTATGATCCTTCTAAGTTAGACTCTCCAGCGGCACAATACTTATCGAACCCGGCGAAAGATAATACGAGCTGGTTTGCGCCAGGACAGATGCGCGGACAGCCTCAGAAGGATGCTTATTATTACCTTAACTTGGTAGTAATGAAAAATGTAACTTACAAGGATTATACCTTGAAAAGAAGAAGTTACTACTGGAAAAAAGCAAGGTACAAATTCTAATGTTGAAAATATTTTGAAATTTAAAAAAGAGGTGGCTAAGGTCGCCTCTTTTTCATTTCTATTTTTGTGGTATTATGTATAAAATTATTCGTTCCATACTTTTCCGTTTTGACGCTGAGAAAGTGCATTATTTCACTACAGGTTCTTTGCATTTAATTTTAAAGATTCCGGGAATGAAAAGATTATGGAAAAATTTATTTTGTTCCACGGACCCAAAATTGAAACGGGAGCTTTTTGGGTTGACGTTCGATAATCCTGTTGGACTTGCTGCAGGATTTGATAAAAATGCCGCGATGTATAACGACCTGGCTTTTTGTGGATTTGGTTTTATTGAGATTGGTACTATTACCCCAAAAGCACAGCCAGGAAATGATAAACCGAGATTGTTTCGACTGAAAGAAGATGAGGCCATTATCAATCGAATGGGTTTTAACAACGGTGGAATAGAAACGGCTTTACTCAATTTAAAGAAAAGAAAAACACGCATAATAATTGGAGGTAACATCGGCAAGAATAAGATTACGCCCAATGAGGAAGCTTATTCGGATTATGAAAAATGTTTTTTAGCGTTGTTTAATTATGTAGATTATTTTGTCGTAAATGTTTCTTCTCCTAACACTCCAAATCTAAGAGAGTTACAGGACAAGG
>CAISOQ010000016.1 GCA_903887095.1 uncultured Flavobacteriia bacterium | reverse complement strand
TGCTAATTTTTTCGTTTCTCAATAATGGTGAGGCAACGTAACTATAAATCAATCCCGTGATGTATTGTGAACTAATTGATCCATCAACGTTAATTGTCTTTGGTTGAATAGGTCCGAGAAGTGAAAAGGGCAGTTTTCCTTGATTGGAGTTAAATTCAACATTTAATTGCGGCAGGATTTCGTCAAAAAACGACATTGTCCGAGTCAAAATGCTTCCCTGTCCTGTTAGATCTACTTTAAACGAACTATTCGCCAAGATTGGTGTAAACATGCGTGTAGCCAATCCCGATTCATTCACATTAAAATTTAATGCATCACTTGGGTTGAAACCGCTACTTTGGATGAGAACATCATTTTCAATGTGACTTACAGTTGCTCCAGCTTTTTGAATGATCTCCAAAGAAGCTTGCTCGTCATCGGATATCCCAATGTTCTTTAGGTAGCTTTCACCATTGGCAATTAATGCACATGCCAAAGCTCTTTGAGTGAAGCTTTTCGATGCTGGTATCTCTGCATGACCATTAATTGAAGATGGCAATATTCGTTTCATTTTTCTTTTTTTTCTGGGATCAATCCCTCTTTCAAATGTGCAATAAATCTTTCACTTTACAATAGAATGAATTGTTGTAAATGCATTTGGATGAACCTTTTTGTAAATGGATTCTGGCATTCTTTTCATTATCTGTTGCTGATGTCATTTTGAATCCGGATACTTTCAACATGGAGCAATTCCATCATTGATTTCACAAAATCTTCGCTTAATTTTGTATTTCTTGTTTTGGAGAGCATTTTTTCTAAAATTTCATTCCATCTATTTGATTGGAGGACAGTCACATTGTTGATTTTTTTGAGTTCTCCAATGTTTTCAGCTACCATCATTCGGGATTGCAATAAGTGAATTAATTCGTCATCGAACTGATTGATTTGTTCGCGCAATGATTCAATCTTTTGCTGATATTCTGGCAAGTTAATTGACTCTTTTTTCCAAACAAGCTGATTCAGTAGATTGGACAATTGATCTGGCGAAACTTGTTGTTCTTTGTCTGTTAAAGCTTCTTCTGGTTTGTAATGCGATTCAATAATCAATCCGTTGTAATGTAAATCAAGACTTTTCTGAGATACAGAATGCAGGGTATCTCTTTTTCCTGCAATATGGGAAGGGTCGCAAATCATCGGAAGGTCAGGGAATATGCGCATCATTTCAATTGGAATTTGCCAAATAGGAGCGTTTCTATATTCTTTATTTCCATATGAAGAAAATCCTCGGTGGATTAATCCAATATTTGTTATTCCGGCATTTCGAATGCGTTCTACCGCACCGATCCAAAGTTTAAGGTCAGGATTAACCGGGTTTTTTATTAATACCGTTGAATCTGTTCCTTTTAGTGCATCAGCAATGTTTTGAACGCTGAAAGGGTTGACACTTGTTCGTGCACCAATCCATAAAACATCCACATCGTAATGCAAAGCATCTTCAACGTGCCGACTTGTTGCTACTTCAGTCCCAACTGGAAGGCCCGTTTCTTTTTTTGCTGTTGAAAGCCAAGATAAACCTTTGAGACCAACGCCTTCGAATCCACCAGGGTTTGTGCGAGGCTTCCAGATTCCAGCACGCAGGACATCTACCATTCCGGTTTTTGCGAGACTTTTAGCCGTTGTGACTAACTGCTCTTCAGATTCAGCACTGCACGGACCAGCAATGATCAATCCGTCTTTTTTTATAAGTGATTCATTCATAGTGTTTTGTTTAAACAGGAATAGTTTGTCCTTTGTATAACCCTAGTGTTTTTATTGATTTCACTTTATCGCTGAGATTACTTAAAGCAGTCTCAAGGCGTTCAAGGTTATTGAATTCAATGTCTAAGTGAAATGCATATTGCGACAAATTATTAGGGATTGGAACGCTTTGAATTTTGGTTAGATTCAAACCTTGATCTTTTATTATTCCCAATACTTCGCTCAAAGAACCAATTTGATTTTTTGTGGTCAATGTTATCGAAGCCTTGTCTGGTTGGTCCTCAATAATAGCGCCCTTGCTTAGAATGTAGAAACGAGTGAAATTTTGTTTTTCGTCACACACGTTTCCCTCAATTGTATCTAAAGCATGCTCTTTTGCAACAGCTGGACCGGCAATTACTGCTAATCCATTTCCTTCTTGGTCCTTCACTAACTTTGCTGAAGTAGCGGTGTCTTTGAATTCGCTTACTTTAACGTTTTCGAGTGTTGAAAGGAAATCTTGGCATTGCCCCAGTGCCATTGGGTGCGAAATAATTTCCTTAATGTCCTTGAGTTCTGTTCCCTTTTTTGTCAAAAGTCCAAGTTCGACAGGAAGATATATTTCACCAATAATATTCAATTCAAATTGATCAATTAATTGGTAGTTTAACAAGATACTTCCAGCTATTTTGTTTTCAATGGCAATGATTCCATAGTCGACAAGGTTGTGTGAAAGTTTGTCGCATACTTCGCGGAACGACCCACATTCTAGAACTGTTATTTCTTCACCGAAATATTTTTTTGCAGCAAGATCATGAAAGGATGAAACAGACCCTTGAATAGCAATGTGATGATTTCTCATTTTACAATAAATTTATGTTGTTAGTAAGTGCTTTTTCTTGAACTTCTCTTGACCAAATGCTGCTTTGAACTTCGCCGATGTGTTTTTTTCTCAATAAGAACATAGCCGTTCTGGATTGACCAATTCCGCCTCCAATCGTTTGCGGCAGCTTTCCTTCAAGCAAAAGTTGGTGCCAATGTAATTTTGTGCGTTCGCTGTGTCCTGCGATGTCCAATTGTCTTAGTAATGTATCTTTGTCAACGCGGATACCCATTGATGAAATTTCGAATGCTCTTTCTAAAATGGGGTTCCATACAAGGATGTCACCGTTCAGACCTTTGTAATCTGATGAGGTAGGAGTTGACCAGTCATCGTAGTCTGCAGCTCGCCCATCGTGAGGGTGTCCTGAGGCAAGTTTTCCACCGATACCGATTAAAAATACGGCACCATATTCTTGACAAATTTTATTCTCGCGCTCTTTTGGAGAAAGGTCCGAATATTTTTTTTCGACGTCCTCAGTGTGTAAAAAGGTTATTTCACTTGGCAGAATAGCCGGTATTCCATAGCTGCTCTCAATAGCAAGTTCTGTTTCTTTCAATGCTGTATAGATCGATTGAACTGTTTCTTTCAAATAATCTAAGGTTCGTTGTCCCTCAGGAATAACCTTTTCCCAGTCCCATTGATCAACATAAATACTGTGGACATCTGATAATTCTTCGTCTGGTCGCAGGGCTCGCATGTCTGTGTACAATCCTTGGTCTGCTTTCGCTTCTATTGTTCCCAGTTTATAGCGTTTCCATTTTGCCAGCGAATGCACGATCTCAAT
>CAISOQ010000015.1 GCA_903887095.1 uncultured Flavobacteriia bacterium | reverse complement strand
TTGCATGGAAAACAATTCACTTGAAACCAAATAAATAAACAGGATGTTGAAATTTGCTATTACTCTGATTGCCGCACTATTCGTTTCTGCTCAATCATTTGCCTTAGATGTTGCTTTGCCACCAGACACGACAACAACTCTTGTTGATAAAACATCAGCAATGTTGCTTATTGAAGAGGGGAGATCGTTGTACAATGAAGGAAAAGTGCGTGATGCATTGGTTCGTTTTCGTCAATCTGCGGTGAAAGACCCAATGAATTGGAGAAGTGCATATTGGGTAAGTCAATGTCACTATTCTATGAACAACTATGGTTTGGCACTAAAATATGCTACGGAAGCTGTTGGTTTGGATAAAAATGAAGTAGACAAAGATGTGTATGAGTTATTAGGTCGTTCCTATCATAGAATGGGCAATATTGACTCTGCATTAACAAATTATAAAACAGCAATGACAATGCTTTCTGCCAGCAGAGTTAAAGAACTTCAACTGGAATTGCGAGTAAAACAATGTGAATTTGCAAAAACACAAATTGCGTCCGGAAAGAGATCTCAAAAAGTTTCCATAGGATCCGCCAACTCTGGTTACAATGACTATTGTCCAATTCTAACAGATGGAGGAAAAGCATTGTATTTTACTTCTAGACGAAGTGATACCAAAGGTGGATCGATGAATCCCGACGACCAAGAATTTTTTGAAGACACTTATTTTGCAGTTTGGAACAGTGAAATAAACGATTGGGACTCCATTAGTAATGAATTGGGACGGGTAAATTCTGATGGTTTTGACGCCATTAACTTCATTTCAAGGGATGGTCTTCATGGATTAATGACCATTAACACAACCGCAACTGACGCAAAAAAACCAACCAAAGGCTCTGACATATTCACTATTGAATTGAGCACAAAAAATAAATGGTCAACGCCAAAACGCATGAATAACAAAACAATTAACACCGGTTTCTTCGAAGGTTCAGCTACGATGACAGATGATGGAAATACGATGTATTTTGTCTCAGATCGCAAAGGAGACAAAAGTTCAACAGACATTTATGTTGTTCAAAAAAATGGCAAAGCATGGGGCGAAGCACTACCGCTGCCTTTTACAATCAATACAACTGGTAGAGAAACAACACCTTTCATCACAGGTGACGGACGATATCTTTTCTATAGTTCTGACGGACTTGAAGGAATGGGTGGTTTAGACGTTTATGTTGCAGAAAACAAAGGGGATAGTTGGAGCACTCCTGTTAATCTCGGCATCATGGTGAATTCAGTCAACAACGACACTCATTTCCAATACTACCAGGACATGAAAAAAGCAGTGATGTCAAGTTTTGAAATCGTTGGTCAAAAAGCAAGTATGGATCTTTACCAGATCGATATGAGTTCATTTGTTTTCCCTGCAGGAAAGTAACATTTTCTTACTTCCGCTTTGAAGCGTTATTTCATTGAGCTTTCGTACAACGGAAAAAATTTCTTTGGCTGGCAACGTCAGCCCGGACAAATTTCTGTGCAGGAAGAAATTGAGACCGCTTTAAGCAAGCTTTATTCAAACAAAGAAATTTCGGTTGTTGGATGCGGTCGCACTGATTCAGGCGTGCATGCAAAATCCTATTTTCTTCATGTCGACTTACCTGATCATGATGCACTAAAAGACTTAAATCAATTTATTTTTAAGCTTAACAAGATGCTACCTGAAAGCATTGTCCTGCATGAACTATTCGAAACTGAAAAGCATGCCCGTTTCGATGCAATAAAAAGAACCTATCGTTATTTCGTTCATTTCAAAAAAGATCCGTTTATCAGTGAACAGAGTTGGTATTTTCCGCAGCAATTAGACGTTAAAAGAATGAATGATGCTGCACAATGGCTCATTGGAACGAAAGATTTTACTTCCCTTTCTAAACTGCACACGGATGTGAAAACAAATATTTGCACTGTTTCAGATGCAGAATGGAAGCAGGAATCAGAAAATGAATGGTATTTTGAAATTTCTGCAGATCGTTTCCTGAGAAACATGGTTCGAGCAACAGTTGGGACGATCATTGACGTTGGTTTAAACAAAATCAAACCAACAGACTTAACAGCGATTTTAGACGCAAAAAATCGAGGAGCGGCTTCCACTTCAGTCCCAGCACATGGCCTTTTCTTGTGGAAAATAGAATACTGATTGCTATCGAAGTATTACTTTTTTCTTCAACACGATCGAATTGTTTTCATCAATAATTGAAACAAAATAAATCCCTTGCGCCAAATCGTGCACATCAATCTGTACCAAGCTTTTTTCAATTGTGAGCGTCTGAAGAATTTTCCCGGCAGCATCTTGCACTGCTATTCGCTTTCCACATATAGCATCATTTAGTTGCATTGATATAAGATCTTCTGCAGGATTAGGAAAGACTAGAAATTCTGTTTGTCCAACTATTTCATTGGTCTGAGCAACACCCCCTGTCATTAGAAGTGGTTCTGAAATAGAATAACAGGTCCCATTAAAAACCTCCAAGGTATATTCTCCAAAGTAAGGCGCATCAAATGTGCTTGAAGTTGCGCCTAAAATAGCATTGCCATTGAGGTACCACTGGTACAAATAACCCGCCCCAGTTTGACCACTTAATGTGACGGTTCCACCAATAGGTATGGCTGTTGTTGATGGGGTCAAAACTTGTGCAACCGGAGCATCAGAAACAGTGACTAGTGTTGGATCCGAAACCGCGTTATTGGTCCCAAGTGTTATTGAAACAGTATAATTTCCGGTCTCAAAAGCCTCGTAAAAATAATTGGTTGCTCCAGTGATTGCTGTTCCATCTTTTAACCATTGGTACGAATATCCCTCACCCGCTATTGTTTCCAAACGAACAGATTGACCACCACAAAAATTTGTTGCGCCTTTGGCGAAAATTCGCTTGTCAATTATCAGGTATTGGTCGCCCGTTTGAAAAGGCATGTAGGCAAAAAATACCAAAAACATTTCATCCAAGGTACCTTCTCCTGCTGTTACTGGAACTGGCGGTATTGTTGGATTATTGGGATTCGTATCCCTATTGTCGTAAACTGCCTCCGCTTTGATTGTTGTTCCAATTGGCAAAACTATTGCGTTAGGAAAGATAAAATTATCCTGCCAATGGAAATTCCAGTCTGGAATTTTTACAAAGCGAACGGTATCCCCAGAAATCGGTTTATTGGCCCATGTATGAACACTTTTGCCTAATAAATGCATATGAGGAAACGCATAAAGCACAGTGACATTTCCTGGTATTTGTAATTCAGAGTGAAAGGTTTTTAATTGGTTCGCAGGAATTACCAATGGACCATCCGTCATATTTGAATGATTAAGAACAGCATTAACAGTAATTTTCCTTAAATTAGTGTTGTTCGTTTTAAAATTCACTGTCGTATTATCTGTCAATCCATTGCTTCCCGGCGCATAATGAATTTGAAGAATGATACGGGTATTGGGCGCCAATCGAAATCCAGTTCCAACCGGAGTAAAATAAGGCGACGCCCCAGGAACATAGCTGTAAAGCAACTGGGATGCTGAAGAACCTGTACCTCCTGCTCCACTTGTATTGATGGGATTTGTTGTTGAATCTTGAAAAACAAGAACGTGATGCACAATACTCGGATTCCCAGGTAGGACTTCAATCGCCGTTAAATTAGTAGATTGAGCAGATCCGACGAATAATTCGAAATTTCTGTAGACATCATTTGCACTCGTCACTGTATACGGACTAATTGACAATGAAATATCCGGAGTTCCCAATTGAGTTCCGTTCGAATACGGCGGTAAAGGTGGAGCACTATTTAAATTTCCTGAAGGAGTGCCAGCTGCAACCCAATTTTGAATTGTGCTAATGTCAGCTGAAGGCAACACTCTTTCATGTGCAAAATGTTTGTACTCAGGATTTGGTGTCCAGGGAGGCATGCTTTTAGTTTCAATTGCCTGTTGCACCCAGCCTGCCATTGCGCTAACTTCCTCGTATGTCTCCAGGTTAAATGGAGCTATCCCACCAGTTCGATGACAAGAAGTACAGTTTCCGTATATTATTTTGGCAACGTCGTTCGACCAAGTGGGCGTTTGAGAAAATCCGCAATAGGAGAAACTAGCAGCAAGTAAGAGGAGTACGTTCTTCATCATAATATTGCTTTCTACACAACTAATTTACGCAAAAATTCCATTCCGTTCGCAAACGAATAAATCGTTTAGTAGGATTAACCTCAGCTCTTCTTCGAGGTCGTTATCGTGTAAAAAACTGTCTTCGTATGAACGTGGCCGGAGCTGTCAAAATTATTTTTCAATTTTATCAACAGCCTAATGATGCGAGAGAGATCACATTGATTCCATCAGTACGGGTGTAACTTATTCCTGTACCGGTAATAATGTTCAGTGATTTTGGTGGCTCAACACGATCCTTATCTATAATTGATTCAAACTTTTTCAAGCTCGCGGCGGCGGCTTCTATTTGACCTACACCTAATTTAATCTCAAACGCACACCAATCACCATTGTATTTTTGCACGATAGCATCCACTTCTAAACCGCTTGAATCTTTATAATGGTAAACTTTCGCGTCATTTACTTGTCCATACACACGGAGTTCATGTACAACTAATGACTCAAATAAAAATCCGACAAAATGCAAATCGTTTAACAGTGTTTTTTTAGTGATTCCTAATGCAGCAACAGCTAAAGACACATCAGAAAAATGGCGTTTCGGCGACTTTCGCAAGGACGAAGAAGATCGAATGTGTGTGTTCCATGCCGGTTGATTTTCAATAATCATTAATCGATCGAGTGCATCGAGGTAATCATAAATGGTTGGACGCGAAATATCTTTGAATTCCTTTTCCCGAATATCAGATTCAAGCGCTGTAATTTCCGCCATTGTAGCAGTATTTCTGGCAATTGAACGAAGTATATTTCTCACCTTTACAGGATCACGCTTTATATTTGAAACACGGCTCATATCCACTTCCGCCAGCAAATCCACGTATGCACGATTCAAATCACTTGCCTGCCGTACATTTTTTCCAATTGACACAGGAAATCCCCCAACTATGATTCGCTCAATAATAAACTCCAGTTCGACAGGCTCATCATGAATATCTATTTCTTTTCCCTCGAAAAGCTTTTTCAGGCTAATTTTTCCGGAAGAAAACCCCAATTCCTGCCAACTCATAGTGCGCATATCAAGAATTGTAAATCTACCAGCACCTGAATGCATTTTTATGGTTTCGTCTGGATTTGAAGAGCCTGTCAAAATAAATTGTGCTGTTTCCTTACGGCTGTCCACCTCATGGCGAATGTAGTTCCAAATCTTTGGGTATTCCTGCCATTCATCAATAAGTCGTGGTGTTTCACCGAGCAACAACCGTTGTGGTGCAGTCTCCATTAAAAGCGAAATTTGTGGATCTTGATCCATTGCAATAATACTTTTGGAAAACTGCTTTGCTGATTCCGTTTTTCCACAGGCTTTCATTCCCCGAATGAGCAATGCACCAGCCGAACCGACCTTCCTCTTTAACTCACTATCTGACAATCTATTGATATATTCTGTTCTCATTTTTCATCTGTTACAAATAAGACTTTACTTTACAAATATAAATCTTTTTACTTTACAAATTTTGAGACATTTACTTTACAAATTTTGAGACATTTACTTTACAAATTTTGAGACAAAAAAAAGGGGCCGAATAAACATCCGGCCCCATGTAGAAATGACATCCAAACAGGTGTTAGGTTTAAAATCCCGAACCTATGTGATGATCAAAATGTAATTGTTCTTCTTCCCCTTGCCGAGCAACAGGTATTTATTGTTAATGAGATTTGCCGGTGTTATGGTAAAATCCTCGCCGACTTTTTCCTTGTTCACGGAGATTGCATTGGCTTTTAACTCACGACGCGCTTCACCATTGGAGGATAGAAAACCTGATTTTGCAGCAAGCGCATCCACAATTGACATTGCTTCACCGAATTCGCTGCGGGATACCGTTGCTTGTGGCACTCCATCAAAAATGGCAAAGAAATCTTTTTCACTCAAGGAACGAAGGTCATCTGCGGTCGATTTGCCGAAAAGAATATTGGAGGCTGCAATTGCAGTTTTCAACGCCTCTTCACCGTGAACTCGTATGGTAATGTCTTCTGCAATTGCTTTTTGAAGCACTCTTAAATGTGGCGCCTCAGCATGTTGTGTTTCCAGTGATTCGATTTCCTCTTTTGATTTCAGTGTGAAAATACGAATGTAATTTCCTGCGTCTGCATCACTTGAATTCAACCAAAACTGATAAAATTCATACGGCGTTGTTCTATCCGGGTCTAACCAAACACTACCGCTTTCTGTTTTACCAAACTTTGTTCCGTCCGCTTTTTTAATAAGTGGGGTGGTTACTGCATACGCTTCTCCACCAGATTTGCGGCGAATCAATTCTGTTCCTGTGACAATATTTCCC
>CAISOQ010000014.1 GCA_903887095.1 uncultured Flavobacteriia bacterium | reverse complement strand
TGTATTTCCTGATTGAACTGTTCCATAATAAGTCGAACCTAATACAAACGGATATACAGGTTCTAAATTAGCATCAATGGTTACGAAATAAGCATAAATCCCATTTGAATTTTCTGCTATCAAACCATAATTATCTAACAAATCCTGTAAACACCCATTCTGAAAATTCGAATACGGCAAGAAGGAATGGGATAAGTCCAAACACCTGCAGTTCATCTTTTTCAATTTTTGTTAGGACGAAAACGAAAACAAAGCCAATTCCAATTAAATACTGTGCTTTTAATTGGAAGGCAAGAGAAAAAATAACTAAGAAGGTGATAGCATAAATCAAACGTCTTTTCGTTAAGGCATTTAAAAGCAGTTTTAAGCAGCCTAGTATGATTAATGCGTAATAAAGTAATTTCAGAACCTCAGGCACCGCACTTTTCAAAAATGAAATATAGGACTGTTCCCGTAAAACGAACATTAAAAAGAATGTCGAAAGAAGGAATTTAAAGAAAAGAGCGCTTATAAATAGTCCTGCAGAAACTTGTGAAACTTGAAAATTTGAAATACAAATGTACCCTCCCGCAACTAACGAAAAAAGTGGGAAAAGCGGCATGGGTAAAATAAAAACTCCAGATTGGATAAGAAAACCCAGTCCGTAAAGAAAACTGATCAAAAGTGTCAACGCAATAGCGCGTTCTTCTTTCGTCATTTTTTAGCTGCGAGTGCTTTTTCTACGTAATCGAAGGTAGAAAGAATAACAGGTTTTCCATCTATCACTGCAACATCATGCTCAAAGTGCGCACTTGGTAAATTATCTTCTGTAACGATTGTCCATTTGTCTTCCAGTTGAGCAACGCGTTCGGTTCCCATGTTAATCATCGGTTCGATCGCAATGGTCAAACCATTTTGAATTTTCTTACCTCTTCCACGGCGACCATAATTAGGTACTTGAGGATCTTCGTGCAAGCTTCTGCCTAATCCATGACCAACCAAATCTCTTACAACACCATAGCCGTGCTTTTCTGCATGCTGTTGAATGGCCCAACCAATATCTTCAATACGGTTAGCTATAGTGCATTGTTCGATACCAATATAAAGGCATTCTTTGGTGACTTCAAGTAATTTTTTAACCTCTGGGTTTACCTCTCCAACCTCAAAAGTATAGGCATGATCACCATAAAACCCTTCAAATACTGCTCCACAATCTACAGAGATAATATCTCCTTCTTGTAAGATGCGTTTACTCGGCATGCCGTGGACAACCTGTTCATTAATAGATATACAAAGTGTATAAGGAAATCCATACATTCCTTTAAAACCAGGTGTTGCATTTTGTGATCGAATATAATCCTCGGCTAATTCATCCAGCATTAATGTGTTAATACCCGGCTCAATTACCTCAGCAATTTTTCCTAATGTACGACTTACAATCTGCGCCGCTTCACGCATTATTTCAATTTCAGCGGGAGTTTTATAAATGATCATGTTTCGGTTGAAAAAATTCATGCGCTGCAAAGATACTTAGAATAGCGATTTAAAAAAGGCTCCCCGAATAGAGAGCCTTCAATTCTATTAATAAGACGAGCGTTTATGCCAATACTTCTTTTACTTTATCTGCTGCCTCTTGCAAAAGAACTGCTGAATGAACATTTAAACCTGATTCATCAATCAATTTCTTCGCTTCTTCAGCATTTGTTCCTTGCAAACGCACTATAATTGGAACAGGAATAGACCCCATGTTTTTGTATGCGTCAACAACTCCTTGCGCTACACGGTCGCAACGAACAATTCCACCAAATATATTGATTAGAATAGCCTTTACATTTGGGTCTTTTAGGATGATATGGAATGCTTTTTCTACACGTTCAGCATTTGCCGTTCCACCTACATCTAGGAAGTTAGCAGGGTTTCCGCCAGATAATTTAATGATATCCATCGTTGCCATTGCTAAACCAGCACCATTGACCATGCATCCAACGTTTCCGTCAAGTTTAACGAAATTTAAACCTGCTTCGTCTGCTTCCACTTCTGTTGGATCCTCTTCAGTTTTGTCGCGCATTGCCAAATAGTCTGGATGACGGAACAAACCGTTTCCATCCAATGTTACTTTGGAGTCAACAGCAATGATTTTATTATCTGAAGTTTTTAAAACGGGATTAATCTCAAACATCGAAGCATCAATTCCTTCATAAGCTGAGTAGAGCGCTACAACAAACTTTGTCATTTGTTTGAAGGCTTCACCTGAAAGTCCTAGATTGAAAGCAATTTTTCTCGCTTGAAAACCTTGAATTCCAACACGTGGATCGATGAATTCTTTGTGAATTTTTTCTGGTGTGTGTTCTGCAACATGCTCAATGTCCATTCCACCTTCGGTAGAATAAACAATTACATTTCTTGCTTTTTCACGATCCAAAAGAACGGACATGTAAAACTCTTCTGTTTGCGCTTCACCAGGATAGTAAACATCCTGAGCAATCAACACTTTGTTTACTTTTTTTGCCTTTCCATTCGTCTGCGCTGTTTCAAGGTGACCACCAAGAATGCCGCTTACTTTTTCTTCCACTTGATCGATTCCTTTTGCAAGAACAACGCCATGTGAACCAGTTTCCTGCACGACACCTTTGCCACGACCACCTGCATGGATCTGAGCTTTAACAACATACCAACTTGTACCTGTCTGCTCAGTTAATTTTTTAGCTGCTTCAACAGCATCTTCCACTTTGTCTACTACAACGCCTTCTTGAATTGCAACGCCGTAGCTTTTTAAAATCGATTTACCTTGGTATTCGTGTAAGTTCATCTAGTTGAATTTTTTGATGGATAAAAGTATAGTTTATCAATTAAAATTCCACCATAAAAGTGAGAATTGTTTTGATTGAATTTTGATGTCTGTCGCTAACGTTAAAATTAAATTCTGGCATTTTTCCAAGAACTGCTTATTTCTCTCGATGCAAACTCCTTTTTATCACGTTCTTTAATCGAATCCCAAATCTGATTGATACCATGTTGAAGAGCATCTAACTCTTCTTCCATTGCTACATACATTGTAGTGGGGTCTTCGAAATAATGTTTAATAAAGTTCGTATCAAAATTACCGGAACGGAAGGCCTCGTGTTTCAAAACAAACTTGCCAAAATCCAGGGTAGTTTTTAATCCTGAGATCTGATATTCATCAATTGCTTTTATTGTGCGGTTGATAGCTTCTTCTCTCGTTTTTCCCCAAACCACCAATTTTGCAATCATTGGGTCGTAGTAGATTGGAATATCCATTCCTTCTACAAATGCATCGTCAACACGAACGCTTCTTCCACTCGGAATGCGGTATCTTTTTAAGTTTCCGATGTCCGGCGTAAAACCATTTAGGGTATCTTCCGCATAGACGCGTACTTCAATGGCATGTCCATGAATGCTCAATTCATCTTGTGTTTTCGGTAATTTTTCACCGCGAGCCACCCTAATTTGCCATTCAACCAAATCGGTCTTCGTGATCTCTTCGGTTACAGGATGCTCTACCTGCAAACGTGTATTCATTTCAAGGAAATAAAAACGCATATTTCCATCTACAAGAAACTCAACAGTTCCTGCTCCTTCGTAATTACATGCCTTACAAACAGCAACAGCCGCTTCGCCCATTTCTTTTCTTAATTCTGGGGTAAGAAGTGCGCTTGGTGCTTCTTCAACAACTTTCTGGTGACGTCGCTGGATGGAACATTCTCTCTCGAAGAGGTACACCACATTCCCATGACTGTCAGCAAATACTTGGATTTCGATATGTCGGGGTTTCGTAACAAATTTCTCAATGAACACTGCATCATCACCAAATGAGGATCTGGCTTCATTTTGAGCTAAACGCATTTGTTCGGCAAAATCTTCAGATCGCTCAACCAAACGCATTCCTTTTCCACCACCTCCAGCTGATGCCTTGATGAGGATTGGGTAACCAACTTCTTCGGCAACCTTAATTGCTTCGTTCACATCACTTATTGCTTCATCAACTCCGGGAACAAGTGGGACATTAAATGATTTTACAGCTTGTTTCGCACTGAGTTTGTCACCCATTACTTCCATTGATTCTGGCGAAGGTCCTATCAATTTAATTCCTTCAGCTTTCAGTTTTCTGGCAAAACCTGCATTTTCTGAAAGAAAACCATAGCCTGGATGAATGGCGTCGACATTGAGTTCTTTACAATATTGGATGATGAGGTCCTGTTTCAGGTAACTCTCAGATGAGGGACTCGCGCCAACATATACTGCCTCATCGGCTTCCAAAACATGCGGAGCGTTTCTGTCAGCATCTGAAAATATTGCCACGCTGGCAATGTTCATCTTTTTTAATGTTCGGATTACTCTTCTGGCAATCTCCCCTCTATTTGCAATAAGTACTTTTTTCATCTAAGGCCTAAAGAATTGTTGTAAATGTACAGAATTGATTTTAGATGAATATGAGTTTCTGCGAACTTTGAATAAGTGTACTACGACAAATTAATGCTTTGTAAATTATTCTTCTGATGGGATAGGTGTTTGCCTTTTTTTGCGTTTCACGGGGTATTTCTTCGTCGATTTTGACCGGAAAATGTCGAGAAAATATTGCGCTAATTTGAAATTGTCAAAATTATCGAAGTCTTCTTGATAATGAATACCAGCTCCTTGTGTAAATGGACCTAGGTTTTTTTCTTGTATGACAGAATAATCATTTGATTCATTGAAAACATTGACGCGAACAGTGCCGCTTTCGTTCAATAAATATTCGAGGCGAACATCACCTACAAGTGCACTTGTTGATTGACTAGAATTGGAAACATTTTCTACACCAAAACTGCCATTTAAAATCAATCTGTTGTCAAGGAAACCTTTTGAAACCCCGAATTCATAGGTGCTTTCACCTGTAACTTGATCAGCATCCAAATTAACATTTAGTTTGTAATCCTTTGAGACTTGCGAAAGCATGGAGTTTATTTGATTTGACACCAGATCCATGGCAGCGGATCCGCCTGCAGCAGTTGTCCCTCTCAAAGGTTGAAAACGCTTCCACAAAAGCAACGAGAAAAATTGTCTGTTCAATTCATCTTTATCAGCTGTAATTCTTGAAATAAGCGCTTTTCCTGACTCATCTGCTTTCGGAGCTTTGATATCAAAACCAATGGTTGGCTTCATGAGGGACTCTGTAAGTCCAAGGTAACATTGTACTTTTTGATTACTTCCTGCGGTGCTGTTTTGAAGTTGATCAGGCGCTATTTCTGAAAAGTTTGCATACACTTCATAATACGTTTTAATATCTAATGTTGCGTTGTAAGGATCACCAGTCCATGAGATTGTTCCTCCATCTTCTATGTAAAATGGTTGTTTGATTGGGCCCATTGCAAAATTATAAAGCCCTT
>CAISOQ010000013.1 GCA_903887095.1 uncultured Flavobacteriia bacterium | reverse complement strand
CACTGGTAAAGTAATTACCTATTTCTATCATTCACAGTCGGGTACCCTTTCTAAAGCAGGAAATTTCACGATTGGTCCAGCCTACATCAAAAAAGGAAACAAAGTTTATAAATCAAATACTGCCAGTGTACAAATAAAAAAGGAATATACCCCCCCAGCAGCCAATCACGAGTTCACATCGAAACAATTGCGCCAGCCTGCATTCGGAATTATAGAAACTTCCAAGCAATCCATCTATGAAGGGGAACCGCTGCTTTTAAACGCAAAAGTCTATTCACTTTTTTCTCCAACTCATCTTGAAAATTATCAAGAATACACGCTAGAAGATGTGCTAGACAAACATGACATTGGTGCATCCAATCAGCGAATAATGGTTGACGAAGAAAATATACGTCGAACAACTTATTTTACTTTCGAATACGATAAAAAAGTAGTCTTCCCTATTGGCAAAGGTAAAATCACAATCGAACCATTCAAACTATTGCTTTTAAGGGGATTCGAAAGTTTACCACTCACTTCATCATCTGCTGTAATTGAAATCAAAGCACTTCCCGGAAATGCGCCTAAAGATTTCACAGGAGGTGTGGGTAACTTAAAATTAAAAAGATCGCTTTCCAATAATGAATTCAAGCAAGGAGATGTTTTTACGCTTAGCCTAGAAATTTCAGGAAACGGAAACTTACAAAACCTGTTGGAACCAAAACTTAATTTACCACAAGGATTCTTAATCTATGGCGATCCCGAAATCAAAGAAGATTTTGTATTCGGTGCTCTTGGTGCTGAAGGCAAAGTAACATATGATTACCATATTCAAGTAACGCAGCATGGCAAACTCGAATTACCTGCTACAACCCTTTCCTATTTCCATCCTCAAAGTGAAAAATACATTCAACTCACATCAGAACAAGATGAACTGATTGTCGCCAAGAACTCTAATTTTCAACTCGCCCAAACCAAGGGAGGTTCGACTATCAATAACGCTGTTAGTTCTGATCAACCAGCACCACTGCGCGCTGCCACTAACGATGAAGAAAACCATGATTTCATTATTGGGTCAGGTATTTTTTGGTTTGGACTTTCAGCACCTATTTTGATTGCTCTAATTGGAGGAATATGGATGCGAAAGAAACCCGAAATAGCGCATAAAAAATCTAAAAATCAACAAAAAGAAACATTCAAAAAGGAAACAGAATTGCTCTTTGAAATCGCTAAATCAAAATTAGAAAATCAGGAATTTGGTGATTTTTATTCCATGTTGGAGAAGGCATTTTTGCAATCGATAGCTATCAAAATGAATGTCTCGCATGAAGCAACAATCAACAGACAATTGATCATGAAAACTTTATCTGAAAAAAACCTATCTGAGTCGAAAAATATTGAAATAAAAGAGTGGTTTGAAAAGTGCGATGCCGGAAGGTTTGGATTAGGGAGTGTTGAAAATAATCACCTTGAATTAATCGCATCATCAAAATTGATTTGTCAAAATATCGATAAGTAATGCTTAGAATACCACTCATAATTCAGCTCTTCATAATTTTTGGTGCCCATTCTCAAAATGATTTCGACAGTGCACTTAAAAAAGCGAATGAAAAACACTTTCAACAAGCAATTCTTTCGTTCGAAAAAATAGCAGAATCGAATCCTGAAAATAGCGCAGTTTATTACAATTTAGGAAACTGCTATTACCACATCCGACGATACGGAGATGCTATTTGGGCTTATGAAAAAGTGTTAAAGCAACATCCACTCGACAATGAAGTGATAATGAACCTAGAACTATGCTACAAAAAACTAGGGTCAAATCATGCATGGCAACCACATTTAAGTGGAATGCAACAATTAATAATTGCCGTTGGAAGCAATACATGGTCCTATCTTGCTTTCTTTCTTAGTCTAACATTTGCATTTTGTTTGTTTTACGTCTTAAAAAAAGACACTGCTTGGAGGAGGAATGCTCGTTCTTCTAATCATCTCAATTGCCTGTGCATTTGCGTCTTATGACCAGTCGAACAAATCCTATTTTGCTATCATTACTAAAAATGAAGCACCCGTCTTTCTTAATGACAAAGGTTTGAAAAGCACTTTCAAATTGGCTGAAGGAATCAAGGTGGCCATCATTGAACAAAAGGCATTAAACTACCTCGTCCAATTGGAAAACGGCCGAACCTTGCTTGTGAATTCAAAACACATACGTCTGATTTAAATCCAAATATCCTTTCTATTCTCTACCTTTGTGCCAGAATGACGGTTAAAAAGGAAAATATTCGAAATCTTTCTTTGGAAGAACTCTTATCATCAATGCAAAACATTGGTGAAAAATCGTTTCGTGCCAAACAAGTTTATGAATGGCTGTGGAAGAAGGATGCAACGTCATTTGAACAAATGTCGAATCTCAGCAAAGATTTAAGAAATAAACTTGAAGAAAATTATTTCATAGATCACATTCAATTGGACGACCAACAAATCAGTTCGGATAAAACAATCAAATGTGCTTTTTCAGTTGGAGAAGGCAAAGTTGTTGAAGGAGTGCTAATTCCAACTACATCGCGAACGACAGCATGCATTTCTTCGCAAGTAGGATGCAGCTTATCCTGCACCTTTTGTGCCACTGGAAGACTAAAATTAATGCGCAACTTGAGCGCTGGAGAAATTGTAGATCAAGTAGTCTATTTAAAAGATCAAGCGGAAACCAGATACAACACTCCCTTAACCAATATTGTATACATGGGAATGGGAGAGCCTTTGCTCAATTACCGCAATGTGCTTCGATCCATCGAATTAATTACAGGCGAAGAAGGCCTTGGCATGTCTCCACGAAGAATCACTGTTTCAACTGCTGGCATTGCAAAAATGATTAGAAAACTTGGTGATGATGCTGTTAAATTTAACCTAGCATTATCTCTGCATGCGGCGAATGATAAAAAGCGCAGTCACATCATGGAGATCAATGCAACAAATAACCTTGAAGAATTGGCTGATTCCTTGCGCTATTTCTATGAGAAAACGGCTTCACGTGTTACATTTGAATACATCATTTTCAAAGATTTCAATGACCAATTAGAAGATGCCCAGGAATTGGCTGAATTTGCGAAATGTGTGCCGTGTAAAATCAACATCATAGAATACAATCCAATCGACAATGGAGAATTTCAGCAAGCTGACAAACAGCGGGTTGATGCTTTTGCTTCCTATATTGAGTCAAAAAATTTGATCGTAAATGTGCGCCGAAGCAGAGGAAAAGATATCGATGCTGCATGCGGTCAACTTGCAAATAAAAACAAAGCGATTACAACTGAAATGCGCGTTTTGAAGTAATCATTCTTCACACTCCACACAAAACTATAATTATCCAAATTTTATCCTAGTAAAAAGGGGGCGAAACGTTATATTTGTGTTATGATGTCCGTAGAGGAAATAATGGCCCCCATTTCTGCTGAAATGACTGAATTCGAAGCACGATTCAGACAAAGTATGCAATCAAAAGTTCCACTGCTCGACAAAATCACGCATTACATTATTCGTCGAAAAGGAAAGCAAATGCGCCCGATGTTTGTGTTCCTCACAACAAAAATGTTGGGAGAAATGAACGATAAGGCATACGATGCTGCCTCACTAATTGAATTATTGCATACTGCTACACTTGTGCACGATGATGTTGTCGATGATGCCAATGAACGAAGAGGATTCTTTTCACTCAATGCACTTTGGAAAAACAAAATTGCGGTGCTTGTGGGTGACTACATGCTATCTAAAGTTTTATTACTGTCAATTGAAAAGAAGAATGTAAGGTTGCTTGAGGTGGTTGCGAGAGCAGTTAGAGAAATGAGTGAAGGTGAACTTCTTCAAATTGAAAAAGCCCGCAGACTGGATATTACAGAAGAGATTTACTTTGAAGTGATTCGACAAAAAACAGCCTCGCTGAT
>CAISOQ010000012.1 GCA_903887095.1 uncultured Flavobacteriia bacterium | reverse complement strand
TTTCTTTGCTCACGATAGAACGCTGAGATTTTCAAAGAAGACGTTTTAGAAAGTACTTGTTGAAAACCTAACTCATAATCTACAGTTGTTTCAGGCTTTAGATTCGCATTACTTATAATAGCACTTCTAGACTGAATAAATTGGTATTCGAACGGATCAAATCGGAAACCTGATGTTGGACGCTTTGTTAAAACATCGTAGTGAGCAAAGAAAGATGCTTCATCAGAAATAGGGAAAGAGAAGGCAATACGTGGCATAACATTTACCTGTGCTTTGTAGTCCTCAAATGCATCAGCAGAAGGAGTTGTCTGAGATGGGTTCAACAACCATGGTTGAATACCAGTTGCACCTCTGATTACTTTCGGGTCTTCTACTTGAATACCATCAGCATTGTACCAATTATTTCCAATTCGGAAACCATTGATAGCTGAAGGATTGTTTACATCGTTCACATAAACAGTATAATCATCGCCCATCGCCTCAGGTATATTCACCCATGAGAACTGACCAGGATCATTTGCAATTAATTCTTTTGCTTCTTTAACGGTGCGCGCATTGTAGAAAAGATAAGGATCTTTTAAAACCGGCTGATTTGCATCAAATACATCCACACGAACACCAACGTTGAATACGATATCGTTGAAAGCGAATTTGTCCATCACATAACCAGCGATATACGTTGGTTGGAAAGCCCCTACAAAACGCTTGTAATTTCCATTCTTATCGTACTCATTAAAGTACTTGTTGATATCTGTGCTTCCTCGCACTTTTTTACCTGTATGGTCAAAGCCCCAATAAGAAACGAAAGAATTACCTCCATTCAACAATTCATCTGGCGAGAACATGTCAAATTTGTAGATACTTGGATCATACTGGTCTATATCGATGAAATCTGAACCAGCACCTCCAGCAGAAATTAGTCCTTGGCTGTATAAGTATTCTCTTAGGTTGTAATCAAAGAATGACTGGTTGTCTGCATTTTCCTGACCACCATATTGACCAGTCCCTGATGTGTTCGCGTAACCAGAGTTCAATCGCTCATAAGTAATTGCTTTGAATGAACCTGAATCTGAAATTACGCCACTGTTCAAATCTAACTCTCTAATATGAAAGTTTGCCAACTGACGTGCAATCGACCAAATCCCCAATGGACCATTCGTTCCACCGCTAGTTGTTGTACCAGATGTCCAACCACGGTCAGTTCTTTGTTCAACCTCAAAACCAAAAGAAATTGAGTGATCACCAACGTTTACTGAGAATGAACCTGTACCACGTAACTGATCATTTTCAGTTTTCCCGAAATAATTGTATGGTGTTCCGATGTTACTCCAAATTGAATAAACACTTGAAGGTTGATCTCCGTTTCTTAAGGCATTACCTTGTTGGATTTGAAATAAGTTTTCATAGTTTCCTTCAGGGTTACCACTATAGATATCATAATATTGAGTAGTTATTGCAGCAAGCGCAGCATTTGTTTCAGAAGGATTGAATGCCACTTCGATGTCTCTAAATCCATTGTGGATATACATCTGTTTGTCTGAATCAAACTCATAAGAAGGTCGACGAGTAGTGGCAAAAGTTCCAACATGACCGTAGTTAAACATATTGTATCCATGATTTGGATCGTAAACATCATCCTTTGATTTAGAATAATCCACCATTAAAGAGTATACAAAAGACTTCAATTTGGAAGCACTTCCCTCCTGGTCATTTGTAAAACGTTGAGTTAAACGACCAAACACCCTCCAATCTATTGACTTTGTTAAACCAAAGTTTGCAAAATTCAAAAGTGATCCTGTGAACGAATAAGCGCTTCCAGTACTGTAGTTCATTGAACCACCAAAAGTAAGGTTCGTAGAAGGACCCGTATTCACATCAATCTTTGCTTGACCAGATACTGTTGTATTTCTTGCATTCATTCTCCATGCTACTTTTTCAAAATCTGACTCAGCAGTTGGGTTTCCGTCTGCATCCAATGGATTGTGAAGAAAGTTTGCATTGTGAAAAGTTCCCTGTCCAGTTGAAGTTGGGCGCAATGGATTAGCTAAAAGTTCATCACGCACTTCTTTCTTCACTCTATAGCCACCGCCTGCGAGTGGACGACCATCCAATTGATCCGTGAGGTTACCGGAAACTAGGAAACCAAGTCTTGGCTTCACTTTCGCACCTGTTGAATCTTTTTGCATCCAAAGTGGTCCAGAGAACATTCCCTCAACAAGGTTATACCCGTATTTATCAAATCCAAATACTTTGCCATCATAGCCATCAGGATCTTGACCTTTAAAGTAGAATCCTGAAGTTACCCCTTCAACAGAACCGAAATACTGAGCTGATGGTCCACGTGTTGTAACGGAGATGATACCACCTGTGACATCACCGTAGTTAGCAGGAACACCACCCGTAATTACGGCAACTTCCTCGATTGCCGATTTCGGTAAGTTCGATGAACCACGCACTTTTATACCATCTATATAAAAGTATGTTCCATCCGAGCGAGAACCACGAACGGAGATTTCACCGCTGCCTTCATCTGAATTAACACCACCTACTGTCTGTGCTACACCAGCAGCGGAACGAACAGGTAGTCTTGCGATATCTTCACGCGTAACTGTAGCACCAGAGGCACCACCATCTTTATCAATCAGTGGCACGCGATAAGCAACCACTTTGACCTCTTGGATCTCTTTCGCTTCTTTCGCTTTTGTGATTGCTAAGTCATCCAAGAACGTAATGTTGTCCGAGGAAACAATTACACCTGTTTGACGAAAAGGTTGATACCCTTCCGGCTCATTTCTAACTTCGACATCATAAGATCCAGCACCAACAGAGTTGATCTGAAACTTTCCATCAAAATCTGTGGTTGCTCCTCCTTTAACGTTTCCGTTTTGAAAGAGAATCACTTTACAAAAAGCAATTGGTTGTTTATTATCTCCGTCTGTTACCGTTCCTTTAATGGTTCCCAAACCTGTTTGAGAATAACCATAAGTAACTGTCAGCAAGATACTTACCAATAAAAAGTTAAGTTTTCGTAACATAAGTACAGTTTATAGTTTAAACTTTTTCGTTGCAAGAAAGCTTGTAAATATAGAAAAAATCGTTTTGATTAAATCTGTGTTAAAAAAAATTAAATTTAATTTCCATTAACTTTCATTAACAAAAGTATACTCATTTCTCAATGAAACAAAAGCCAAAGAACTCATTTTTTATAGAATTATACACGTCTAACTTTTTAAATAATATTTTCGTTCATTTGTAGAAAGGTTCAAAAATGCCCTTCACTCAAGAGAAAATACAGTTAAAGGAAATTGAGATTCATTTGTTACATTACGAATCATTCCATTCTATCGATTATTTGGACCAGTTAACAGAAGTTGAAAAGGAACGTTATTTCAGCTTTAAACATGAGCATAGAAAACAAGAATTTGTTGCGACCAGGGTTTTAAGACACCGCATTTTTGGATTTGAGCATATTCATTACAATGAATTAGGCGCACCTTATATTAAAGGAGAGGGATTTATATCGATCAGTCATACAAAAGG
>CAISOQ010000011.1 GCA_903887095.1 uncultured Flavobacteriia bacterium | reverse complement strand
ATATCCAACAAAAAAACGATCAAAGGGGAAGAAATAAAACTTGTCTATGTCTGCACTCACAATTCGAGACGCAGCCATTTTGGTCAAGTCTGGGGAAAAGTCGCTTCAGAATTTTATAAAATTGCGAAAGTCGAAACACATAGCGCAGGTACAGAAGCAACAGCAATGCACCCCAATACAGTCAGAGCATTGCAAACTATTGGATTCGTCATTCAATCAGACAATCAAGAAAACAATCCATTTTACAGTATTGAATTTGATACAACCAAAGAACCATTAGTGGGTTTTTCAAAAACAATTGACCATCCATCATTACCTGCTAAATATTTCGCTGCAATTATGACATGCTCTGAAGCCGAACAAAATTGCCCATTTGTTCCGGGTGCAGAACTACGGGTGAGCACTACTTATGAAGACCCTAAAGTATTTGATGGCACCGAAGAGCAGAATGAAAAATACATCGAACGATCATTGCAAATAGCGCGAGAAAATCTTTATATATTTTCAAATATTCGAACTTCATAATATGAAATAGTCATGCAAATTCTTCGCGCAAGCACAAATGAAAATACATGGCGTATTCCATATGACCTTTAAAAGACAAATTATTTACATATGAAAAAAAGACTCAAATTTCTTGATCGTTTTTTAACACTTTGGATCTTTCTAGCAATGGTGATTGGAATTGGCATTGGATACGTGATTCCATCATTAGCTGAAAAAATTGACAATCTTTCAGATGGCACTACAAATATTCCACTTGCCATGGGCTTAATTCTTATGATGTATCCACCGCTGGTGAAGATAGATTTCAAAAAAATGCCTGCTGTTTTTGCAAAACCAAAATTATTGATCCTTTCATTTGTTATAACCTGGATTTTGGGGCCACTTCTGATGTGCATCCTCGCAGTGCTATTTCTATCAAATGAACCCGATTATCTTACTGGTTTAATTATAATTGGAATTGCACCGTGCATAGCCATGGTCATTGTTTGGAACGAATTAGCCGAAGGAAATCGCGAGTTAACGGCAGGTTTAATAGGCATCAACAGCATTCTTCAAATTGGATTCTTTAGTTTTTACGCATACTTCTATTTAGAAATTGTTTTGCCTTTATTTGGAATTAAAGGCCTGTCCATTGACGTTTCTATTGGACAAATAGCTGAAACAGTAGGCATCTATTTGGGTATTCCATTCGCACTTGCTGTATTAAGTATATGGCTTGTTATAAAAATAAAAGGAGAAAATTGGTTGAATACACATTTTATTCCAGCTATATCCCCTATTACACTGATCGCCTTGTTATCAACAATTGTTTTAATGTTCTGCCTTAAAGGCGAAATGATTGTAGCTCTCCCAATGGATGTATTAAAAGTTGGATTACCGCTTGTGTTTTATTTCGGCATCATGTTCACACTTATGTTTTTTGTTGCCAAGTATTTTGGAGCAGATTACAGAGATAATGCTGCACTTTCTTTTACAGCAGCAGGAAACAACTTCGAGTTAGCAATAGCCGTTTCGATTGGTGTTTTCGGCATTAATTCAGATCAAGCCTTTGCAGGAGTCATTGGTCCACTTGTCGAAGTGCCGGCACTAATTTTATTAGTTAGAGTTATTAATTTCTGGAGGAGGAAGTATTACAAATAAAAAAGGTCACTTTCGTGACCTTTAAATTTATTCTTTCGATTTTGCTTTCGCTTTACCTTTTT
>CAISOQ010000010.1 GCA_903887095.1 uncultured Flavobacteriia bacterium | reverse complement strand
CCTCAAATCGTTGAAATGCTTCACGCTCAACCAGAAATTGTAGTAAAATCTATTTATTCACATTTAGCTGAGTCTGACAACCGTAGAGACAAACGATTTACCGAACATCAAGTTCAGCGTTTCAATGAAGCCTTTCACTACCTAAAAAATCAACTGAATTATTCCTTTGATGCCCACATCCTTAATTCGGAAGGAATAGCGAATTATCCTGCTGCTCAAATGAGTATGGTACGTTTGGGAATCGGTATGTACGGCTTAAGTGGTCACCCGCAAATTAAACAAAAATTAAAACCAGTAATCGGCTGGTACAGTGTTATTTCCCAGATTAAAAAAGTCAAAAAAGGTGAAAGCGTTGGTTACAGCAGATCATTCATTGCACCTTCCGATATTATGATTGCTATCGTACCAGTTGGTTACGCGGATGGGTATCGACGCAGTTTAAGCAATGGCAGAGGAAAAGTGTTCATTCAAGGCGTAGCATGCTCAATTCTTGGCAGGGTCTGCATGGACATGGTTTTAGTGGATCTTGGAAAACTTTCTGTCAAAGAAGGAGCAAAAGTGGAAATCATCGGAGTGCAGCAATCACTTGAGGAATTAGCCACACAAATGGATACAATTCCTTACGAAGTAATGACGGGTATTTCAAAGCGGGTTCATCGCATTTACATCGAGGAATAATCAATTTCCACCCATTCCAAACTTGAGTGATTTACCCGGTATTTTTATGGTTTCGTCTATTTTTACTTTCTTGGAAACAAACCAAATTCCACCCTTCACTTTGCCCATCAAATGAATTGAAACTGAATCCCGATTCATGTAACGAAAGGCAGTCAGCATGGCGCCATCCTCCAGTGCCGCTTTCATTTCAAAATGAAGGTTTTCTTCTTTCAAACGATGAAGCTTTATTTTGTTGGTCAAGTAAACCACCCCCATTTTTTGATCTTCAACAAAAACATCAACATGAGAGGGTTTAACTTTTAGGGAAAATTTGTTCGGATTATACAGAATGGCATCCACCTCAAAACTCAATTCGCGGTTATCCATTTTGATAAATTTCACGCCTTCTGATTTTCTGAATTCAGGATTTTTAAAAGACGCACAAGACGTTAGAATCAAAAAAAATACAAAACAAAAAGCAAGAATCCTATACATTCATTCTATTTTGAAAGTTCAGTAAAATTCTTGTAGAAATAAGGTATCGTTTCAATTCCACGGTAATAGTTAAACAAACCAAAATGCTCGTTTGGCGAATGAATTGCATCGCTGTCCAATCCGAACCCCATTAAGATTGTTTTTAATCCAAGTACCTTTTCGAACATCGCAACAATTGGAATACTGCCACCACTTCTCACCGGAATTGCTTTCACTCCAAACGTTTTTTCATACGCCAACGAGGCAGCCTTGTATCCGATTGAATCAATAGGTGTGACAGCCGCTTCACCGCCATGGTGAGGAGTCACTTTCACTTTCACACCCGCTGGTCCGATGGATTCAAAATGTTTTTGAAAGAGTTCTGTAATTTCAACAGGATCTTGATCTGGCACTAAACGCATGGAAATTTTAGCATACGCTTTTGATGCAATGACCGTTTTAGCGCCTTCCCCAGTGTATCCACCCCAAATTCCATTGACGTCAAGTGTTGGACGAATAGAACCTCTTTCAGGTGTTGAATAACCATTCTCACCCATTACATCAGCAATATCCAAGGCCTTGCAATAGTTGGCATGAGAAAAAGGTGCTTTTGCCATTTCAGCGCGCTCCTCGTCCGACAATTCAACAACTTTATCATAAAAACCAGGAATTGTAATGTGGTTATTTTCATCATGCAATGAAGCAATCATTTTTGCTAAAATATTGATTGGATTCGCAACACAGCCGCCATACAAACCTGAATGCAAATCACGATTAGGACCAGTTACTTCAACTTCCACATAACTCAATCCGCGCAGACCTGTGGTAATCGACGGAACATCATTTGCCAGCATTCCAGTATCTGAAACCAAAATGATGTCAGCTTTCAATTTCTCAACATTTTCTTTCACAAAAATCCCCAGATTTTCACTTCCAACTTCCTCTTCACCTTCAATCATAAACTTCACATTACAAGGAAGTTCATTTGATTTAATCATTGCTTCAACGGCCTTTACATGCATAAACATCTGGCCTTTGTCATCACATGCTCCTCGTGCAAAAATTGCTCCTTCAGGATGAATCTCCGTTTTTTGTATAACAGGCTCAAAAGGCGGTGATGTCCATAAATCAATTGGATCAGCTGGCTGCACATCGTAATGTCCATAGACCAAAACAGTTGGCAATTTCGTATCCACCACTTTTTCTCCGTAAACGATTGGATAGCCTTTGGTTTCGCATATTTCTACCTGATCTATCCCAATCGAACGCAAGTGAGTAGCAACTAGTTCAGCTGTTGCATGAACATCCTTAGAAAAATGTGGATCCGCTGATACAGACGGTATTCGCAATAAATCCATTAATTCTTTTAAAAATCGTTCTTTATTTTCTTTGATAAAATTTTGTGATCCAGTCATTCTGTGAAAGATTGTTTTAAACGCATTCAAAATTGGTAATATTTCATTAAAAAAATAGGATAATGGCACTTTTTTATCGATTTTCGTGCAACCAATTTGATACCACGGTAGTCTTTCAAATATAGATATCTCAACGATGAAGATTTTTAAAACAGCACTTTTTACTCTGACATTTGCAATCCAAGCCGCTTTTGGTCAAATAGTTGTCAATAATGCTTTTACTCCCGCTCAATTGGTAACGAATTACCTTGTGGGTAGCGGTGTGAGTGTTTCCAATGTTACTTTTACCGGAAACAATGGTCAAATTGCCTATTTTAATGGAAGCGGGTCGAACATAGGATTACCTTTTGGCGTGGTGATGTCTTCTGGTTACGTAACAGATATTGTCCCACCAAATGAGCCTAATACGGGCCAATTCAATGGTCCAGGGGATGCTGATCTTTTGGCAACTGCCCAATCCGTTACTTCAAATCCTGCAGCGGGTTCGATAACTTCAACCAATGATGCAGCTGTATTAGAATTTGATTTTATCCCATCAGGAGACAGTGTCAACTTTAATTTTGTATTTGCTTCTGAAGAATACCTCACCTATGTCAACACCGTTTTTAATGACGCTTTTGGCTTCTATTTATCGGGGCCAAATCCTGCAGGTGGCGCATACAATGTGGAGAATCTTGCATTAGTTCCGGGGACAAGCGAACCGATAACAATCTCAACAATTCATCCAGGATTTAACTCAGAATATTATATAGGAAATCCATCTGGACATTCATTCAATGGATTTACCACACCAATTGCGATAAAATTTGCCGTTACATGCGGCCAGTCGTATCATTTCAAATTTGCTGTAGCTGATTGTCAAGACGATTACCTTGATACGGGTGTATTTTTAGAAGGAGGAAGTTTCTCATCCTCTGGTGTTGATATAGCCGTTGCAACCGTATCTGGAGACACTGCTATATACGAAGGTTGCTCAAGCGCCGATTTTATTTTTACGCGCCCCAGCTGGCAAACAGATGCTCTTTTAAATGTTGAATTTGATGTAGCTGGTAATGCAACAATTGGCACTGACTACAATACGATCACCAGTCCCGTAACCTTTCAGGTCGGAGAAGACAGCGTCATTTTAACTATCAACCCTACAGACGATGGTATAAACGAAGGCCCAGAGCTAATAACGATTACCGCTTATGCTCTGAATGCATGCGGCGACACTGTTGTTTCAACTGGTTCAGTCTGGATCCTGGACGAACCCACATTAAGTATTCTTGAACAAGACACCATTATTCAATGTAAAGATGATTCAGTACTTGTTACTGCAATTCCATCAGGAGGCGTTGGAGATATCACGCTTACCTGGAGCAATGGTGCAACAGGTAGTCCCGTATATGTTTCTGGAGATTTATTTGGTTCAGTGGATTATTATGTGACAATGACTGACCAATGCAATAACACTTATACCGACACATTAACAGTTGAAATTGCTCAAACTTTAAAAATTGACACCTTATTGTCTGGACCATCAACTTGTGAACCAACAGGATATGTTTCAGCTCTAACAAGCGGTGCTACTGGCGTTCCCTTGAACATGTGGACAGGGCCAGGACCTAATAATTCAAATTTCATAGATGCAACTGTATGGGAAAATCTATCTTCTGGTTGGTATTATTTTACAATTCAAGATAACATCTGTGTTGAAAATGACAGCGTATTTGTAGATATTCTCAATCCACCAAATGCCCAGCTATCGGTTACGCCAGACAATGGATGCGGACCTCTTCAGGTGACGATGACCAACACAAGTGAAAATGCTGATAGTTATTATTGGGATTTTGGGAACGGTCAGACGCTCAATATCAATTCAACTGATACACAATCTCAAACTTACGAAACAAGTGTTACAGTGATGCTTGTTGCAAAACAAGGTACGCAATGTGCAGACACAACCTACGCATCTGTATATGTTGGTTCTTGTGGATGCACAGATCCAAATGCTTTGAACTACAACCCATTGGCAACAATTGATAACGGAGATTGTCAATACCCAATCCCGACTGTTGAAGCACCAAATGTTTTTTCTCCGAATGGTGACAATTCAAACGATCTCTTTTTCTTAAATACAACAAACGCAACTAGCATTGAATTAGTTATTCTGAACAGATGGGGAAATGTTGTATTTGAATCGACAGGTTTGAATCCAGCATGGAATGGAAAGACAGGGAATGGCGTTTTGTGTGATGAAGGTGTTTATTTCTATAAATACCTTGTCAAAGGATTCAACGACCAAGAACTAGAGGGACACGGTTTTGTTCAACTATTCAGATAAGAACAGCTTAATAAAGGAAATTGTTGTACGGATACCTGATTTTAAAAATCCGGTGTACCTCATCATAAATGACTTGTTTTAGCTCATCAATGTTTTCCTTGTCTTGAGCCGAAATAAAGACGCATTTTGTGTTATTCAATTTCGACATCCAGGTTTTTTTGAGCTCCATAACATCGACTCTTGCAGGATTTCCTTCGTCATCCAATGGCTGATAGGCATCGATTTTATTGAAAACTAGAATGACTGGTTTTTCTGTTTTTTCTAATTCCTGCAACGTCTCATTCACCACTTCGTAATGATCTTCAAAGTTGGGATGTGAAATATCCAGCACGTGCACCAGTAAATCAGCTTCGCGCACCTCATCCAACGTAGACTTAAATGATTCCACGAGTTGATGTGGTAATTTTCGAATGAACCCTACGGTATCAGTCAATAAAAATGGCAAGTTATCAATGACAACTTTTCGAACTGTGGTGTCAAGTGTGGCGAACAATTTATTTTCTGCAAACACTTCCGATTTTGAGAGCAAATTCATCAAGGTCGATTTCCCAACATTGGTATATCCCACAAGAGAAACACGAACCAACTGACCGCGATTCCCTCGCTGGACAGCCATTTGCTTGTCGATTTCCTTGAGTTTTTCTTTCATCAAGGCAATTCTGGTTTGAATTATCCTGCGATCCGTTTCAATCTGGGATTCTCCCGGTCCACGCAACCCAATTCCTCCTTTTTGCCTTTCAAGGTGTGTCCACATACGTGTCAGTCGCGGCAGCATGTATTGCAACTGCGCTAACTCTACCTGCGTTTTCGCATGCGATGTTCTTGCTCTACTAGCGAAAATATCTAAAATAAGAATGTTTCTATCAAGGATTTTACACTCTAATTCTCGTTCAATATTTCTCAATTGCGAAGGCGACAACTCATCATCGAAAATAACCAATTCGACTTCGTGCTCCTTAATGTACACCTTGATTTCTTCCAGCTTTCCGGTACCAACAAATGTTCTGGGATTTGGCATTGGAAGCTTTTGCAGGAATTTGTGATGCGTGACAGCCCCTGCTGTTTCAGCAAGAAATTCCAGCTCGTCCAAGTACTCATTGGCTGTTTCTTCTCTGATCTCAGGAGTAATCACACCGACAAGTACACAACTCTCCTCTATTGCATCAACCGTAACGTGACCTTGCATTTATTCTTTAAGTTTTTGAATGTGTTCTATTACTTTCAACACATTTTCTTCTGATTCCAATAATTCTCGCATTGGAGGCATTCCATTTTTACCATTCAAGATGATTGTTTTTGTGCCCTTTGCATCCAATTTTGAAATACTTAAATCTTTGGCTCCTGAAGCGCCAAGTTTACCATCTTCACCGTGACAAATAGCACATTGCTGAAGATACAGCTCTTTACCGCTTAAATTGACCTCATTTTCAACCAATCCATTGTTTTCTTTCAGCGAATCGTTCGATGAACAAGAGAACAAAAAAAGAGAACTGCTAAAGAATAAAATTTTATTAAAACCAACCATTACCGAAACGGAAAGGCCAAGGAATAGCCGCAAGAATTATAATGAGCCCAATGGAGTACCACAACACAATTGTTTTGTTTCGCTTAGCAAGATCATCTGATTTTTCAGCTTTTTTGCGACCGATTGTTAATACAACTGCAGCAATTAGCATCATTAAAATGTGTTCCATTCCAAAAAATCTTGATGCGCTCGACTTCATCCATCCTTCATGGTAAATAACCCTCTCAGTTGTAAATGAAAGTATCACACCGATCACTACTTGCAAATGCATCGAAACCATCGCAAACAAATTCAGTAATCGGTCTTTCTTGGAATATTCTGTTCTACCTTTTGCAGTCAATGCGTTAAAAATAGCTGCTACGATTAGAATCAAAACGATCCATCGTAATCCAGAATGCGTATGTAAAATAGCTTGGTACATAATTTTCTTATTTTTTTACAAAAGTAAATAAAAGAAAGTGTTATTCTCGAAGGAGCAGGATTGCATTTTCCTTAAATTTACACCTTTATAAAATTAAAGTCAGAATGATCCGATCATTTTTAACCTTACTTGCCCTCGTTATCACTGGATATTTATTTGCACAAATAGAACCAACAAATGGATCAAGAGCATCTCAACCAGCGTATGTTGCTTTTACCAATGCACATATAATCATTTCTCCCGAAAAATCAATTGAAGATGGAACGCTGCTCATCGAAGGAGATAAAATTCTGGAAGTTGGTAAAATTGTAAAGATACCTTCAAATGCAATCATTGTTGACTGCGAGGGGATGACTATACTTCCTTCATTTATAGAATTGAATTCTAGTATTGGATTGCCAAAAGCAACGTCCACTTCACAGAGGAATCCGCGGCCACAAATTGAAAGTTCGAAGGAAGGCGCTTATTATTGGAATGAATCCATACATCCAGAAACACACGCTTCGCTGCTGTTTAAAACAGATGAAAAAGCAGCTGAAGAATTACAAAAAATGGGGTTTGGAGCATCCCTGACTCATTTTTCTGATGGCATTGCAAGAGGGACTGCTGCGTTAGTTGCATTGTCCGATGGGACAGAAAAT
>CAISOQ010000009.1 GCA_903887095.1 uncultured Flavobacteriia bacterium | reverse complement strand
GCACTGAGTGCGACTTTTTTCAAACACTTCTTTATTCAGTCGGAATGGAAAGGTGGATTCATTAATATGCCAGATATTCGCACAACGATGAACAAATCAGACCGCGCCGCTCAACATTTCTGGTTCTCGCAATACAACATTGTGTTTGGTGCGAATTTCAGATTAAATTCCAAAAAATCTAATTTAGAATAATGGCAATCTATGAATTCAATGGTTTTAAACCAGTAATTAAAGCAAGCAGCTTCGTGCATCCACTAGCTGCGGTGACTGGCAATGTGATTATTGGTGAAAACGTTTATATTGGTCCTAGTGCTGCTATTCGCGGAGATTGGGGTCAAATAATCATTGAAGACGGTTGCAACGTACAAGAAAACTGCACCATTCATATGTTTCCTGGTACAACAGTTACACTAAAAAAAGGCGCTCACATAGGTCATGGTGCAATCATTCATGGCGGTACAATTGGCGAAAATTGTTTGATCGGTATGAACAGTGTAATTATGGATGATGTCACGATTGAAGACGAATGTATCATAGGTGCATTGTGCTTCGTACCAGGTAAAATGACTATTCCAAAAAGAAGTGTGGTTGTTGGTAATCCAGCAAAAATTGTAAAAGAAGTGACCGACGAAATGATTGCATGGAAAACAAAAGGCACGGCACTTTATCAAGCATTACCCAAGGAATGTTACGATACACTAAAAGAATGCGAGCCATTGCTTGAGATTGAATCAGATCGACCAAAGCAGGAAGCAATGTTCTCAACTTGGAAAAAGATAAATGAAAAGAACTAAAAGCATTGTATCTTTGCATTGCAAGCGCTAATTACGAACCACTTAAAAACACTTGTCATCCTCGGGCCAATTAAAATACGAACTGAACATCAACTAGAGAAGATTGGAGGCTTTGTTAGGAAATTTATCGATTTCTTCTATCCCCCATTCAAACCTTATTTTTCAGAACAATTTTTTCGATACGGAGCCACTGGTTCAATGACGTTGGTATTTGATTGGGTATTGTATTTTATTCTTTACAATTTTGTGTTGCGTCAACAAATGGTCGACTTAGGATTTGTGGTGGTCAGTTCACATATTGCTACCTTGGGATTAAAATTCCCAATTGTACTAGTTACAGGCTTTTTGATGCAGAAATACGTGACATTTTCGGTTTCAGAAATTCGCGGAAGGGTTCAATTGGTAAGGTATGGCATTGTTTTTTTCATCAACCTTGCTATCAATTACCTCGGTTTAAAGTTACTCGTTGAACACGTTGGCTTCTATCCTACCATTTCTAACATGCTCGTTTCTGTGGTTACGGTAATTATAAGTTATTTTTCGCAGAAATATTTTACGTTCAGAATAAATACCGATTCAAACTAAATAATATTTATACCCTTAATTCAAAAGTTCAAAAAAAAATCCCGGATATCCGGGATTTTATATTTTTGGGTGAATGTTTTGTTACAGTAACATATTCACAGGATTCTCCATGTAATTTTTCAATGTTTGTAAGAAAGCTGCTCCTGAAGCACCGTCTACTACTCTGTGATCACATGACAATGTCACTTTCATAACATTTCCTGGAACGACCTGGCCATTCTTCACAACTGGCACTTCTTTAATTCCACCCACTGCAAGAATACAACTATCGGGAGGATTAACTATAGCCGTAAACGCTTCTATTCCGAACATTCCTAAATTGGAAATCGTAAATGTATTCCCTTCCCAATCAGAAGGTTGCAACTTTTTATCTTTTGCTTTTTGCGCAAAGTCTTTTACCTCTGCACCAATTTGTGTCAATCCTTTTGTATCAGCGAAACGAACTACGGGAACCAACAAACCTTCATCAACTGCAACAGCGATTCCAATATGTACATGGTGATTGCGACGAATCACATCCCCCAACCAAGAACTATTGATTGTAGGATGTTGTTTCAAAGACATAGCTACTGCTTTCACGACCATATCATTAAAAGAAACCTTCACCCCATCCATTTGATTCATCGATTTACGTGCTTTTATTGCACTGTCCATGTCGATATCCAATGTCAAATAAAAATGAGGAGCCGTAAATTTGCTTTCTGCCAATCGACGAGCTATCGTCTTACGCATCTGAGAAACATTCTCTTCAGTATAAGATTCTACACCTGCTGGAGCGGCATTAAATGTTTGTTGAGCTGGCGTGTACGGAACATAATGATCGACATCGCGTTTCACGATTCTTCCGGCTTCTCCTGTACCTGCAACCGTAGCAATGTTAATTCCTTTTTCCTCAGCCAATTTCTTTGCCAATGGAGATGCTATCACTCGTCCAGAAGCATTAGAAGCAGCAACTGGTGCTGGGGCTGGGGTTGGTGCTGCAGCTGCAATTGGTTGAGCAACTGGTGTGGGTTGAGTTGTTGGAGCTGGATCTGGTGCAACGGCTTCTGCGGCAGGTTGCGGTGTGTTTGCACCAGCCAACAAAGCTGAAATGTCTTCTCCTTCTTTACCGATAATTGCCAAAACAGCATTAACAGGTGCTGCTTTTCCTTTTTCAACTCCAATATGTAAAAGTACACCATCAAAAAAAGACTCAAACTCCATCGTTGCCTTGTCGGTTTCGATTTCAGCTAGTACTTCTCCTGAGGCAACCTTATCACCCACTTTTTTTGTCCATTCAGCGACCACACCTTCTGTCATGGTATCACTCAACTTCGGCATGTAAATTATCTCAGCCATTTTTTTGGTTTTTTAAATATCTAAATTCTTTGTTCTCGACGAAAGCTGCTTAATACTCTTTGATG
>CAISOQ010000008.1 GCA_903887095.1 uncultured Flavobacteriia bacterium | reverse complement strand
TACAAAGATCACGCTGAAAACAGAGAATTTGAAAGTCGCTTAGCATTTTACAAAGATGAACTTTCCATTTTTGAAACTCAATTGGAAAATGTCGCTAAAGAGGAAAGACACCAGCGTCAACTTGCGAAAATTGAAAAGTTCCAAAACCAATTGGAAATTCAAAAAAACAACATCAATGATTTGACGCATGAACTTAAAAGAGATGAAAAAATCATTGATAAGCAATTCACGAAAGTAACCAACCTTTCAGAAGCAGTTCATCACTCGAAAGAAAAAGAATTACTTGGTTCTTTTGAGAAAAATTTCAAGGAATTGAAAGAAGACTTTCAAAGTTTTTTGAAGGATGCTAAATGAATTTAAAAGATAAGGACAGAAAAGAGAAGCTTTAAAAGATCTCATCAAACAAAAAACTTAATTTCGATTTTTTCAAACGTGATTAAACCTCTAACGAATTCATGTTATGTTCAATTGCTTCGTAAAGTTCTTTGTTGTAATGAAATCGGATGCTTCCTTTCTGTCTGAATGAATTTGGGCTGTAATCATTTCTGTTCGCCACAAAAATGAATTTTATTGCAAACCAAAATGTATTATCGTATTCACTTCTTTCTATTGAACCAATACTTTTACCTTCTTGTAAATAAACTCCAAATGATTTAACCTCATTAAAATTCAATTCTTTAGCCCCAAAAAAGGATTTCTTTACAATGCATTGTTTGTCAATCAAAATTTTGGCTGTCAAAGAGTAATAAAGCAAAAAAGGTCCAAAAAGACTAAAGAGAGCAAATAAACACTTCAAGAGAATATGTGACATCACCAAAGTCAGGAATATCATAAAGAGCGATACAATGAAAAATAGCACCATCCAAAAAATAATCATTGGATGACGGAGATTGACAGCTGGAAATTCACGTTTCTTTGTCATGACAACATTTTCCATTTTATTTTTTGAACCTTAAAAAAATGCAAAAGATCTATTTCAGCAATGAATCGATATACCTGTCTAGATCGACTATTGTTGTTGGTCCAAAACCGGTCACATAATATGAAATTATGGCTTTCCTGTCTATAACTATGTGGGTGGGAAATGCCTTAACTTCATACGAATCAGCAATTTCTTTACTATCAGCGATTATATTGTATTTGTAGGTTTTAGACTCTAAAAACCGTTCTATTTTTTGTTTGTCATTTGTAGCAAATCCGAGAAAAACAACATCCTTTCCTTTGTACTTTTCAACAAGTTCATTTAATTCTGGCATTTCCATTACGCATGGTTTACATTCAACAAACCAGAAATTCATTACAATGACTTTTCCCTTCAAATCTTTCAAAGAATAGTTCTTTCCATAAATATCTGTAACTGAAAATTTAATTGCTTTTTTTCCAATTAATTCGTTTTTATTTTCAAGTTCTGCCTCTCTATTTCCTTGCATTTTCTGCATCATACTTTTCTCCTCTTCAGTCGCCTTTCGCAACACAAATGCCCGAACCACTTTATTGCTATCCACATAAGGTTCAGGCATATAATCACCAGACACCATCACATTCATAAAGTCTGCTTCTTGAATCCTAGAAAAATCTTCAAAATAAATAGGTGTTGCAGTTGGATCAAGCATGAGTGGTTTACTTGGATCTATATCGCCTGGTCCTGCTTTTTTTAATCCTTTCAATGGATTATTTATAACCAACGAATCAGTTTTTGTATCCTTTACTTGAGCAGAAAATTTAATTGAAAT
>CAISOQ010000007.1 GCA_903887095.1 uncultured Flavobacteriia bacterium | reverse complement strand
CCGAAACAATTTGGAATATTTCAAACGATACGGTTTTAAAGGTTCCCTTGATCTTGGCTTCCAACAATTTAAAAGTGGATTCCCTTCAAACACAAACAACAATAAATTGAGTATTGCTTGGATTCACAGGAAAGAAAACTTATCAAATCCCTATTGGAATTTTTCATCGAACGTAAATTTCATTTCAGACAATCAATCTAAAAACAATTTAGATCCATTAAACAGCCAATACTTCAACAACAGCTTTAACTCCGACATAAACATAAGTCGTTTGTTTCCAGGTAAGCCCGTAACAATGGGACTCAAAGTATCAGTTCGACAAAACTCGCTATCAATGAATGTTTCCTTGACTTCTCCTATCTATAAATTAAATGTTACTCGTTTCTTCACGTTTAAAAAGTATGTGCGAGGGACAGGTGGTTTGAGTCAACTATTTTCAAGACTTGGGGTTACTTATAATCTCGAAGGACAAAATCGGTCAAACTTTAAAGATTCATTGCTTTCCTCAGGAAACCTGAATGCTATAAGTTCGCAATTTATGAATGGGGTTTACCAGAATGTATCTATTACAACCACTACAGCGTTCTTGAAAAACACTATTAAGTTGACTCCCTCGTTCAATTACATCAACAAGGTTAATTTTCAGCAAATTGAAAAAACGTACAATGCATCTTCAAACAACACTGCGGTGGATACCCTGCAGCGTGGAGGTATGGTTCATGAGATGAATGCAGGTATTCAAATGACTACAATGGTCTACAGCTATTACAGATTCGCCGGAAAGAAAAAAGCATTACTAAGACACATTATGACACCGAATATTGGGCTTCGTTATGTCCCACAAATCAACAAGCTCATAACGACCAATGCAGGTGTTGGTCAGACATCAATCACCTACTCACCGTTTGAGCAAAGTGTTTACAGCAGCGGCGCAACAAATACAGCTGCACTCATTACTTTTGGTATTAACAATACGTTTGAGTTAAAAAGAAAGTCAGATAGAGACACAGTAACCGGATTTAAAAAAACACGAATTATTGACATGTTTTCCGTCAATGGAACTTATGACATGAATAAAGATTCAATGCGGCTTTCTGATTTCAACCTCAATTTACGAATTAGTCCTGTCAATTGGATGAATATCGTCGCTGTTTCAACTTTTAGTCCATACAGTTGGTCGGATAGTACGGGTAAAACACTCAGTCAGTATGCATTGAGCACAAATGGAAAATTAGGCCGATTTATTCAAAATTCAGTAACGACATCTTTGACTTTAACATCCAAAGAAAGCAGAGAAAGATTATCAAATACCCAGCAAAACATTTTAGATAACTGGACAGCTGATTACAGCTATTTCGCGCTGCATCCCGAGTACCTGCTTGATTTTAATATACCGTGGAAGGTTTCTTTTTCTCATGTCTATTCTATCAATGCCAATACTTCTAAAAGCTTGTCCTCTCCACAAAACTTCAATCAAGTTCAAACACTTGTTACGAATGGCGATATAAGTTTTACGCAACGGTGGAAGTTATCAGCAAATATTAATTACGATTTCGAATCGTCAAAAATTTCAAATGCCAGATTTACATTAGCAAGAAACATGCATTGCTGGGCCTTGTCATTTTATTGGACGCCAATTGGGGGAAATAAAAGTTTCTTATTAAGCATTCGAAACACATCAACGCTCTTCCAAGATGCGAAAATTGAGATTAGAAAACCACCGGTATTCTTATAGTTTGAAATTTATTCGCGGTTAATTATTGCGCATCATGAAGTTTTTTTACTTCTTTGTAAAAATCCTTTTTTGTGATCGATCTATCGTTTAAAAACACCAAAGAACCAAAAAGCGGACATCTGCTAATTTCAGACCCATTCTTGGATGAAGATTTTTTTCGCAGATCTGTCATTCTTTTATGTGATCACAGTGAAGAAGGTACATTCGGTTTTGTTTTAAACAATTACTTAGAGGTGGATCTTCATGAGGTAGACCAGGAATTTCCAAATATTCAGGCAAGAATTAGTGTTGGCGGTCCAGTTGAAACTGAGAGTTTATTTTTTATACATGGATTTGGAGATGCTATTGAGGGTAGTTTGCCGATAACAGATGATTTGTTTTACGGTGGCACATATGAGCAAATCAAAGTATTTTTAGATCAAGATCCTTCCAATGGAAACAAAATCAGATTTTTCTTAGGTTATTCAGGCTGGGAAAAGCAGCAATTGACAGATGAACTTAAAGAAAACTCGTGGATAGTTGCAAATAATATATCTGCTCAAGAAATATTAAACACGTCGAACGATCATTTTTGGGAATTCTGTCTTGGAAAACAAGGAGAACGATACAAGACCATTTCGAAATTCCCTATCAATCCAAACAATAACTGATCGTTCCTTTATTGACCATTATTGTTCATTATGGGTAAACAAAAATTTAGGTTTGATTTTTACAAATGGATTAATACTTAAAAGAAATTAACTTTATACAAATTTTCGTAATGCGCTCAAGCACAACTAAAATTATTCTTGTTTATGCAATTTTT
>CAISOQ010000006.1 GCA_903887095.1 uncultured Flavobacteriia bacterium | reverse complement strand
GGCCTCAACTTCAAAAAGTCTTTTTACGGAACAATAAGTTATATGCCTGCACTCTTTGGATTAATGGGAGCCGCTGAAATTATTCGATACTTGAGTGAACGAAAAGAGGTCAGCTGAAATTTGGATTAATCAATGATTATTCTTTCTACCAAAGATTTGTTTCCAAGATCAACTTTTAAAAGGTAAATTCCACTTTGCAGCTTTTCCTCAAAATTAATTTGGAACAGCCCTTCATTATTCAATTCAGCTTTCAAATTCCCGGCATGCACTAGCTGCGCATTCATATTCAAAATTTGATAGTTTAAATCTTTTTCTATACCCCCATTTAATTCGATGTGAACTACATTTCCATTGCTAGGATTTGGATAAACCAGCATTTCTGTTTCAGATTCAAGGTAAATTGATTTCTTGTCAGAATAGGTATATTCTCCATCATAGTCAGTTTGTTTCAATCGATAATAGGAAATTCCGGAAAGCGGAAACTCATCTATGAAACGATACTCTATTTCAGTCGTTGAATTCCCAGCTCCTTGAATAACAGCGATAACTTCATATGCAACACCATCTTTCGACCTTTCTAGTGTAAAATAATCATTGTTTATTTCTGTCGCTGTTTCCCATTTAATCAATGCAACTTCTCCTTCACGTTCAACTGTAAAATCTACCAATTCAATTGGCAATGGATTAAAGCTTCCTGTTTTGTTTGCAATTGTAAATCTGCTAAATGAATTAAAAGCCGTTGGAGTAGATGTTGATGTTATACTACCACTTCCCGAAGCCGTGCCTACCCCACCAATGTCTACCCATGAAGTTGGTGCAAGATTGGTGTTCTTGCATATAGATATACCACTTGGATCGATCACCCCATCATTTGGACCATAGAAAAATTGAACGGATTGATTCCCACTCAACAGTGTTGAAGGAACTTCAGTTGCTTGATTGGTCGTCAAGTACCTTTTGATGTCCCAGTAATGCGCTAAAGAAACCGTACTTATCGTTGCTGGTTTTGACCATGACAATGCTTCTGCTGACGTATTAAAAAGCTCACCAACATAGCTGTATGAAGTAGCACCAGAATGTTTAATATACAGAATGAAAGGTCTACAATCTGAACCTTTACCGATAGGGAAATTAAGTGTTTGATTTGTTGTTGTCGACACATCATACCTCATTTTGCCATTGATGTAGCTCGTAGCTCCAGCATTCATAGTGGCATTAACAGTAACCGATTCATCCATTAAATAAAGTGTAGCACTAGCTGTATTCACAACACCATTTGTCAAAGTAAGATTACCACCCGTTGGCATCGCAACACGGTTATTTAGCGTGAACGTTGCTGCACCTGTCTTATTAATAGTTAATCTTTTAATGGAGCATCCTTTCGCACTTGCGTTAATTAAAGAAGTGGAACTTGAGCCATCAATTGTAACTCGACCATTTGTAGAATTCGCAAAATCCAAGGAATCTGATGAACTAAATACAGTAATATTTCCGGCATAAGTGCAGTTGGTATTGTAGGCAGGACTTAAAAAGCCTGATCCAGAAGCTCTACGATAAATAACATTTCCATTGTAATCATCTGCCGCGCTATTCGCCAAACGCCAGCTGCCAGGTCCATTGTTAAAAAAGGTCGAACTCGTGCCAGAAGCAAATGTATTTCCACCATAACAGTTCTGACTTGCAGTTCCATTTGTTTGAAATGAATTGCTGGATCCATTGAAAGTACTTCCGCAAATGTTAATGTTTGGAGAGGTGATATTGACACTACCATTAAAAATACAAGGTGCAATGTTAGCAGCTGAAATAGTTGCGCCACATCCAATGACAAATGTACTTGAAGATGCGGCTGTGCTCGTGCAGGTTTGACTTAATGTTCCAACTTGTGTCACTTTATTCAAATAAACATTTGTAGCACCAGAAAGGGTGCCATCTATCAATTGTCCGGTAGCTGTAAAATTAATTGTTGACAAGGGGGAATTACCAATGTAAATATCACCAGTGGATGTTGGTGTAGAATTTAGTTGCAGAGTACTTTGGAAAGTAATGGTGCTTTGCGATGTGGCTGTACTTTCTCCAAAATAAGCATTACCAGTTCCAGCAACAGTAACCACAACTGGCCCGTGAAAAACAGCACTGCAATTCGAAGCAACATTGCCTCTACCAACAAAAAAGCCTCCTTGAGATTCAGAATAAATAGTAGTTGTACCATAAAACTGATTTCCTAAAGATTGTCGCGCCACAGTAAAATTTGAACCATTCGCAGTGTAATGATTGAATGTTGCATTGTAATAAATATCGGGGTTTATATTACCAAGCATCCATTGTTGCGAGCTAGCAGTAGTACTAAAAGTACAAGGACCATAAAAAGTACATCCACCATTACTGTAGTTTATTCCTGTTCCCGTTTTAGTGAAGTTTACTGTCCCATAAAATACGCCACCATGAAAGTAGGAATCATTGGTAACACAGGTAATTGGCACTCCATTCACATTGTCGCCAAAATTCGTACCGCTAAAATAGATGCTTTTGAAATTGTTTACATCTGTTATGTTGACTGCACCACCAGCTAATGAATTTTTAATCGTTCCCGCCGTAAAATAGGATACTTGACTTGCTATAGGTGCCCCATTTAAATTCAGATTCTTTCCCTTCAAATCAATATTACCTGCTGTCAAATTTAAAACACCTGAAACATTAACATGATTTAAAAACTGAATACCAAAAGTTGATGATGAAGTATTATTAATTGTAAGGTTATTAAACGTTTCACCAGTAGTCGCGGCACAAGCAATTTGTTGAGTTCCAGTTGTTCCATTCAACGTAATTAATGTGGAGCCGCACAAAAATGGAACTGAAGCATTGCTCGTAGACAACCAACTTCCCGCTAATGTCAGTGTATTCGTTCCGGAGCTAGCATCAAGAATAGCGGCGCCTGGAATAACGACACTGCCAGTTATATTTAGTGTTATCCCTCTAAAACTAGAGGTCCCGAAATTTGCTAATGAAAAATCTCCTTTTAAAGCAATAATACCAACGGCACCCCCTCCACCAAAAGAGGCATCACCAGTTGTCAATAGATTTGCGTTTAATGTTAATGTCTCAGCAGCAGTGAATGTAAGTTGTCCACCATTATTAATGATAACGTTCCCTGTAAAAATCTTGCCCCCTAAAGCACTAATGAATTTTGCATTTCCATTCACTTCAGTCGACCCTGAAACGTTGAGACTAACTCTCCCAATAGTCAACACATCGGTTGAAACTGAACCAATGATCACATTTCCTAAAACATTCAGCGTTCCGGTAATAGCGCCAGAGTGAATTGTACCACCATTAAATAGCGTGAGATTCCTACCAACATTCAAAACCCTGGAAGCATTCAAAAAATTGATAGTACCAGTTACACTAACATGACGGCATACATCATTGGTTGTACTGCTTGTTACGGTAGCACCTGTGACAATTATTACGTCATCATTCGTTGTTGGAACAACTCCACCAATCCATGTGGTAGCTGAAGACCAATTACCCCCTGTTGGAGTAGAAGTGATTGTTGCAGCAAAAAAATGTGTTGGAAAAAGACATGCAACAAAGCAGGCTAATAGAATTATTCGTAGTAGATAGGACAGTCCCATACT
>CAISOQ010000005.1 GCA_903887095.1 uncultured Flavobacteriia bacterium | reverse complement strand
ATAAAAGGAAATCACTCTTTTATTTTAATAAGGCCATGGTGTATGCTTCCGCTAAAGATAGCGCTTTTAATGCTGTAAACCTTATGAATATTGGTGTAGCATATAATGAATTAAAAGATTACAATAAAGGACTTAGGTACTATTTAGATGTCTATACGAAATATAAGAATTTTTTGAGAACAAATGATGACTACGCTACTCTAATCTCAAATATTGGTGCTGCTTACTTGAATATAGGGAATCTTGATTCGGCAGCCTTGTATTTCAAACAAGCGCTCACACTGCATAAAAAGATGGAGTATACGTCGTCAGATAATTTTGATATCTTTTCTAATCTAAGTGTGTTAGAATATAGGAGAGGAAATTTTAAACTTAGCAGAGATTATTTGGGAACGTATCTTACTCTGAAAAGTAACTATCAAAGGCGCGAGCGAAATAATAAGGTCATAGAAATGCAGGAGCGCTTTAATGCGAAAGACAAGCAAGCTCAGATCTTAAGGTTAAAGAACCGAAACCAGCAGGCGAAATTATCTTATTACAAGTTGCAATATGGTATAATTGTATCTGTGGTGTTACTCGGTCTATTGATAACACTTTTCTTCTACAGGCAACGAAAGAAAGAACAAGCGTTAAAAATTGTGAGAAAAAACGAATTAAAAAGAGCAGCTCTTGAAGCTTCAGAAAATGAGAAATTACGATTCTCACGGGATCTACACGATACATTGGGTGGTTCGTTAACGCTAATCAGTTTATTGGTCAATCAGGCTGGAGATAAGAATCCAGACCAAGTGAGTGATTTCAATAAATTGTATGATATAGTGCAGGGATCAATTACCGATTTGCGAAGGGTTTGCCGCGATATGTATCCCTCTGAAATTTTGGTGTCCGGTGTAATTAATTCTCTAAAGAATTTTTACTTGAGATTGGGCACCATCCACGAATCGTTCAACTTCAATTTTGCGGCAGATGATTTGAAATTGGAAAAAGGTTTCAGTGTCAATATGTACCGTATTCTTCAAGAATTAACCAATAACACATTCAAATACGCCGAAGCAACATCCGTTGAAGTAAACATCCAAAAAGATGGTGAAGAGCTGAGAATACTATTCAGAGATAATGGAAAAGGTGTTGAGTTAAATGATTTACTAAAAGGAGTTGGTTTAAATAGCATTGAAGAACGCACCAAAGCCTACAAGGGAAGTGTTAAATTTAATTCAAGTTCAGGTAATGGTTTTACAGCCGTTATGCGTTTCCCTCTGAATGAGATTGAGGAAAAAGGTACAGTTTAAATCCTTTAGAACTGGAAATAAACGAACGGTTTAAAGGTGTCTGAAACAGCTTGATAGATCACTATCACAATTACCGCTACCGTAATTGCTTGCAGTGGCATTGGAAATTTTGCGAACAACGTTTCATACCATTTCTTTGTTCTTTCTGGTAACCAGTGAACAATAAATCCGAAAAGGATGATCCAAAAAACACTTTGGTAGGTTTCCAGTACTTTCACAAAAGTCGCCCATTCAAAATCAAAATGATTCCAGATGTGGTTCAGCATGGCCATCGGTTCTCCTTCTTCATCCAATCGGAACCAAATGCGTGTAAAAGTGATAAAATTGAAGGTTAAAAAGATCTTCCAGAAATGGACAATCCACCAACTTTTGTTTTCATAGGGTGAGATTTTTTTCCAATAGTTGTAAATCACCAAGGCAATTCCATTCATGGCTCCCCAGATAATAAAATTCTCACTGGCACCATGCCACAATCCACCAACAATCATTGTTATAAGTAAGTTGAGGTCGCGGTGAACATAGCGTTTAAATGATGGAGAAATGAGCACGCCGATCAGGTAGATTCCCATCAAGATGCTGTAAACGTAAATCAACTCATACCATTGAAGAATGAAGAAGAGAAAGATGAAAATCACAGTTGTAGCTGCATAAGTTCCCCAACCGCCTGATTTGTTTCCTCCAAGAGGAATGTACAAATAATCGCGCAGCCAAGAACCAAGTGACTTGTGCCATCTTCTCCAGAAATCAGCCACACTGTTTGCTTTGTAGGGCGAATTGAAATTTGGTAAGAGTTCGAATCCCATTAACCTGGAAATACCAATAGCAATGTCCGTGTAACCCGAAAAATCACCATAGATTTGAAGCGAATATCCCCACATCGCCAGTACACTCACAAATCCTGGATACGCTTCCGGTGAGTCGACAATTTTATCTATGAAATGGACGGCAATGTAATCAGCAAGAATTATTTTTTTGATAAGTCCTTTAACGATAAGAATGACAGAGGAAGAAAACTGATCCTTATTCAGTGAAAATGGTTGGTAAATTTGGGGGATAAAATCCCGTGCCCGAACAATTGGTCCCATGATTACATGTGGAAAATAGGTCACATAGAATCCGTAATCAAAAATATTTTTAACAGGCTCAATTTCCTTTCGATTGATATCAACTACATAAGAAATCGACTGAAAAGTAAAGAAACTGACACCAGCAGGAAGTAAAATCTTTGTCTCAAAAAATCCCGTTCCGAAGAAACCATTGCCCATTTGCGCAAACCAATTGACAATTTCGTATTTCGTTTGAAAAAGTTCATTGTAAGAGTCAGTAAAGAAATAGGCGTACTTGAAAAATGCTAGAAAAAATAAATTGAAGATTGCAGCGAAGGCGATTATCCATTTTTTTCGACTTTCCTTTTCTGTCTTGAAAACCCATTTGCCTAGAAAGAAGTTCACGATAATGGATCCACCCAGCAAAACGACAAATAATCCAGATGTTTTGAAATAAAGAAATAGGCTGACGATGGTAAAGAAAATGCTTCGAACCAGCTGTTGTTTGTGCAAGGCCGAAAAAACAACCATAAAAGCCAGGAAGAACAACCAGAAATCCAATCTGTTGAAGACCATCCTGTCGGTGGAAGCAAAACTGAATATTTCGTAGATTCTTTCCATTTGGGTTGCAAAACTATTGCATTTTTTCGGTATTTCTCATTTGCTCGAGGAACTTAAGGAATGCATCGGTCAAAAGTTTTCCTTTTAATTGGTATCCAAGCGGGGTAAAATGTACGAGGTCTGCCTGCATTAAACCTGCATTTTGCCATGTTTTAGAGGACCCAAGCTCTCCCATTATACCGTAAACATCCCAAACTGCCAATTTGTATTTTTCAGCCAATTCGATAATTACATTTCGTTGCCGTTCAATATTTCTATTCAAGTATTTTTTCTGATAATAGGAATCGTTTGGCACAGTGAGCAGGATTGCACAATCGGGGTTGCAACGAAGTACTTTTTGAATCAATGACTCAAGATTGTTTTTATAATGCT
>CAISOQ010000004.1 GCA_903887095.1 uncultured Flavobacteriia bacterium | reverse complement strand
GTGCATCCGAATATTATAATTAGTTTTTTCGAAAAAGATGGCACTATTTGTTCATCTGGTCAAGCAAGAGTAGAAAATGGTCAAATAGTTGCAATTTTTCTTAATTACAATGATAATTCAACTGAGATGTATAAAAAGAATTTTTACAATAAAAATAAGTCCAGACCAACTATTGAGAATGGAATTTCTGAAATGATATATACGGCCGATGGAGAGGAATTTAAAGTCATTTTCATTGAGAAGTTGAAGCCAAAACAAAAAACAGTGAAAGAAGCGGCGCTTCCAGGTGACTTGTAATTTTAGCAATATTGATAGATCCCAGCCATAGGTTGGGATTTTTTTTGGATAAAAATGAGTTATTTCAACAACAAGGTGGTTTGGATTACGGGAGCTTCTTCTGGAATTGGCGAGCAATTAGCGATTCAATCTGCCCGAGCTGGGGCAAAGGTTGTTTTGTCAGCACGCAACACGTCTAATTTAGATCGGATTTGTTCAAGTTTGCCTGGTAAAGACCATTTCGTTTTGGCTTTAGATCTTGAAAACTCAGCTAATTTCTCAGAATTAGCAGCGCAGGTTAATGCAAAATATGGTAGGATAGACATGCTGTTTAATAATGGTGGTCTCAGTCAAAGATCTACAGCGGCAGAAACACCGTTAGAAGTGGACCGAAGAATCATGGAGATTAACTATTTTGGAAATGTTGCTTTGACCAAGGCAGTACTTCCTTATATGCAGCATCAGAAAAGCGGCCACATCATAACTATTTCAAGTGTTGCTGGGAAGTTCGGATTCTTTTTACGATCAGCGTATAGTGCTTCGAAACACGCGTTGCATGGTTTTTACGAAAGTTTATTGTTGGAAGAAGAGAAAAACAACATTTATGTTACGATTGCTTGTCCCGGAAAAATCAATACCAACATTTCTATCAATGCGTTGAATGCATCCGGAAGTACACACGGAGTAATGGATCATAATCAAGAGACAGGAATGCCTGTGGAGGAATGTGTTTCCCAATTATTGAAAGCTGTTGCTTCAAAGAAAAAAGAAGTGCTTATTGGAAACAAAGAAATATTAGCTGTAAAAATCAAAAGATTGTTTCCAAGAATATTTTGGAAGATAATTCGCAATCAATCACCAACTTAATTAATTTATTGAAATAGTTGGGTTTTTCTCCTTTAGTATTTCTAAAAATTTTTCTTGTTCTAGAGGTGAAATAAAAAGCTCTTCATATTTGCCATAATGAATGACAATGCCTTTAATTGAAAGCGATAACTTCAATCCAACAAATAAGGTAGTATTTGTCGTCACTTTTTTTATTTCTGAGTATTCAATTTGTTTTTTTATGAACCCTGAACGACAAATTAAAGTTGTAGGGTCAAAAATGTAATGTGTTTTTAAAGTTATTGAAAGGATAAAAAGAAATAAAATACTAATTACAAAAAGAAAAAGGTATGCTTCATTTTTTGAAGTTTCATTATCATTTAACATGGATAGAAATCCAATTGTTGCCAAAAAAGGCAGGACAATTAATACGATTTTAAAGAACCAATCAATTTTAGATTTAAAGATCATATAGGCACAAAAAAAAGCAGGCTTTCACCTGCTTTCGTTTATACTTACCATTGAAACAATGGGCGTTGCCCCATGAGAGCATTCACATCCTTTCGAACGGCCTCAATTATTGAATCATTGGATATATTCATCAATACTTTGTCAATCAATTCAACAACTTGAATCATCTCTCCTTCTTTTGCACCTCTCGAAGTGATTGCTGGCGTGCCAACTCGAATTCCAGAAGTTACAAATGGCGATTCAGTGTCGAAAGGAACCATGTTCTTATTCACCGTAATATCAGCGCGAACAAGTGTGTTTTCAGCGTCTTTACCTGTAACTCCTTTCGAACGTAAATCAATCAGCATGGAGTGATTATCAGTCCCTCCTGAAATAATTTGGTATCCCTTTTTAGTGAATTCTTCAGCCATGACAGCCGCATTCTTCTTCACTTGCAGCATGTAGTTTTTGTAATTATCCGTCAGTGCTTCACCAAACGAAACTGCCTTCGCCGCGATGACATGCTCCAAAGGTCCACCTTGAATTCCTGGGAAGACAGCTGCATCCAATAATGCCGCCATTGATTTTGGATTACCGTTGTTCCATTTTAATCCAAAAGGATTATCGAAGTTGTGTCGCAACATAATTACTCCTCCACGAGGTCCACGAAGTGTTTTATGCGTCGTTGTAGTAATGATATGACAATGCTCAAGAGGATCGTTTAATAATCCCGCAGCAATTAATCCAGCCGGGTGCGAAATATCGGCTAAAACCAATGCACCAACTTCGTCAGCTACCTTGCGGATGCGCGCATAATCCCAATCTCTGCTGTAAGCTGAAGCGCCGCAAATAATCATTTTCGGTTTCTCACGTTTTGCTACTTCTTCCAAAACATCGTAATCAACACGACCCGTTTCCTTGTTTACGCCATAGAAAAAAGGTTTATAAACTTTTCCGGAAAAATTCACGGAAGAGCCGTGCGTTAGGTGTCCGCCGTGAGAAAGATCGAATCCTAAAATTTTATCTCCTGGTTGCAAACATGCAAGAAATACTGCAGCATTTGCTTGCGCTCCTGAGTGCGGTTGCACATTGGCCCAAGTGGCACCAAAAACTTTGCATAATCTGTCAATTGCTAACTGTTCTATTTTGTCAACGATCTCGCAACCTCCATAATAGCGTTTCCCTGGTAATCCTTCGGCATATTTATTTGTCAATACGCTTCCCATAGACTTCATCACCTCATCACTTACAAAGTTTTCGGAAGCAATTAGCTCGATACCATGCAACTGTCTTTTATGTTCGTCTTCAATAAGCTGAAATATTTCAGTGTCTCTTATCATATGTTAGAATTTAAGAATTGTAATTTTCCTTGTAAATTAATTCAAGTCCTTCCGTTAAAGAAATTTGTGGTTTAAACCCCGTCAAACTTAACAGTTTATCAGAGCTTCCAACCCTTCTTTCTACCTCGTAATCATACCTTTTCTTTGGAGCTTCCAAATAAATGATTTCGGAATTACTCGTTGTAATAATTTTGATTTTTTCAGCAAGATCAGTGATGCACCATTCTGCTTCATTAGCAATATTTACAATATGGCAACCTGAGATATCCATCAGCCTTACACAAGCCTCTACCGTATCGTCTATATAGGTGAAGTCACGTGTTTGTTTGCCGGTTCCAAAAACAGTAATCGGATCGTTTTCAAGTGCTTGCTCAAAAAAACGTGGTACAACCATTCTGTTGTCTTGGTTTTTACCGTAAACATTGAAAAAACGAAGTGACACGACATTGAGTCCTTTTTCTTCATGATGTGAGGCTAGGTATATTTCATTGTACCGCTTAGCCATAGCGTAAGAAGTTCGAGGATCGACTAAAACTTCTTCTGTCAGCGCGTTTTCAATTGCTGAGTGACCATATATACCACTCGTAGATGCGTACATGATTTTCTTAACATTGTTCAGGAAGGCAGCTTCTACGACATTTCGTGTACCAATTACCTCAACGTCCATCGTCTCAACTGGGTTATCAGCAACAATGTCAACTCCCAATACTGCAGCAAAATGAAATATAAGATCACAATTTTTGCTGGCCTGGTTAACTGTTTGAAGATCGCGAACATCTCCTTTGATAAATTCGATTTGAGAATAAGTCTCTTTATCAAGTTTATTTCCTCGCAGCAAGGAATCCAATACAACAACGGAATGACCATCTTCAACCAAACGCTTGGCTAGATTACTTCCTATGAAACCGGCACCTCCAGTGATCAGTACTTTCATGTTTTTTTGTTTTTGCGAATATCGGTATTATTTTAACTTTTCAATCACATTCGGCGGATTGAATGAAGGGAATGTGTTTGTTGACCTGAGTCTAAATTGATTATACCATCAACGGTTAATAGATCTTGACGAACCATTCCTGAAGCGTGAATTATGTTTCCCAATCCATCACAAATTCCAACGTGAATTATTTTTCCTGAATTATTAGCGAAAAATGCAAGGTCTCCGGAGATAACTTCTTTAAATTCAATTGAACTTCCATATTCTACTTGTTGCGAAGCATCACGAGGAAGATTGATGTCAAAAAAACGAAGACACACTTGTGTGAGGCCTGAACAATCTATTCCGAAAGGGCTTTTTCCTCCCCATAAATAAGGAGTGTTCAGGTATTCTTTTGCTAATTCCACAACAGAAGTCCATTTCTGGGCTGCTTCTGAAAATGAAATACCAAAATGATCATTTCCAATATTGAATGAATCAGCAACATTAAAAGGCAGGTATGAGCCTCTGTAAATTGTTTGTTTTCCCCAAGGAGTTTGTATTATTTTTGTTAGTTCCTTCTGAAAACTTAAACCATCCATCCATCGATTCACCTCTTTTTCGGTTAAAAATCGCAAATGTTTAATATCGCAAAATCCCTCGTAATTATCTGAAAATGTTTTGATTCTGCACCATGGAGCGTCAATCTCTTCAATAGTAACTAATTCACCAAAGAGTAATTGAGTCACCATCTCCGCAGCATCTCTATTTTCTGCTCGAACAGGAGAAATACTTACACTACAATATGCTGATTTTGAACTCATAATCGCGAAGGAAATCGTTCGTGATTGATAACATTTAATGCCTGTTGGACATGTCTTTCATTATGATAGACAACAAATAAAAGAGCATCACCTAAACGTAAACGAATGATTTTAGAAATTGAAATAGGAATTCGAACGCGCCTTAAGTTGACATTACTTGCCTCCTTTATTATTTGAAGAAGTAGTTGTTGTCCATCAGTAAAAGTCTGCAAATCTTTCCCATTCAATAATTCGGGATGAAAAAGTGGGTTGTAAAGTCGAGGCGTTTTCATCCTACGTTTTACATTTTGTGCATTGCCCAACTTCATTGATTTCCATGCCGAGCGACCCAGAGGAGAAGATATGAATGCTTCGCGAGGTTCTCTGTAGCGAGTATTTTTTATTTTCTCAGCAATCGTTTTATGATAATAGCGCGCGTATTCATTCAGATGCGCAAAAATCTCATTGATATTCCAACTGTTTTTGTCTTTTCTCCATGACAATTGAGCATCCGTCAACGAATTAAAATTTTCTTCGATTAATGCGAGATTCTTTCTTGTAATTACAGAAATCTCATCGAGGAGTTGGCTTGAGGTCTTTGTATCCATGTTATGTAGCAAATTTACAACCATTTGAAAGAAATTAAGTATGAAAATCTGATTATTTGCGAGGAAATTATCCATCCCTTTATGTCAATATTCGTTACTTTCGCAGAAGCATGAATTCTACAGAAAAAAGACCCTTGATACTCGTAACAAATGATGATGGTATCTCATCCAAAGGCATTAAATCATTGATTGATGTAGCTGTTTTATTTGGCGAAGTTG
>CAISOQ010000003.1 GCA_903887095.1 uncultured Flavobacteriia bacterium | reverse complement strand
TCTTATTAATTGCATCTATTTCATACCTCTGATTATTCAAAATACCATGGCATTGTGAGATACATTGATAAATTTTAGCGCATTGTTTAGCTGATAACTTATTTCCATGGAGAAGTTCGTATGATTTTATCAAGGTACTGTCATATTGCTTACTGAACATATACACAAATATGTTTAACACCTGCAGGTCTAAATATGTCGCTTGATTTTTTTGCATACGAAGCTCTTCCGTTATACGGCGTTTCGCTAATTTTACTTGCCCAGTTTGCAGCAAATACCGTGCATACTGATACCCATACCGACTATTATACTTTCCAATGCTGTTCTTATTTTCACAACGGTGCAGCTCCTGAGTCAGTTTATAAAATTTTTGGTAATCCGATTTGAGCACCTCATCCATAGAGTTTTCCAGATTTTTGCAAGGTGTTTGAGAAGTACTGGAAAATATAGAAAACAAAAAAGCCACAAAAAGCGGCATACATTTTACACTCATTAGTACCTAAAGGATAAAAGGTTTTGACGTTTTATGCGTTGACGGCGATACTCCACTCACTATTGTGGCCACTTTCACTGAACCATAGGTACCCGATGAAATATAACGTTTTAGATCTATTGTAACAGTATCAGCCGTACCACTTCCTGTTTTGGTTATGTTGATAACAATTCCGTTAGGAGTAGTTGAGGTATCTAGACTTACCGCTTTCGAAAAAGTCCCTCTTAAAGATGTGTACTTTACAGTTACGGAACTTGTGGGTTCATCAATAGTGATAGCTGCATCCAGTGCGTTGGTGGTTTCAATTTTCATAGTAATTTAAAGATTTAATAGTAAAATATTAGTTTAAAAAGCGATACGATGCTTTAGATTTAAGGTTACGCCTGATCCAGTTTTTTCACCATCGTGAGGATTGTAGCCAAAGCAACGGTCTCGCCTGTTTCATCGTACACATCAACCAAGAACTTTACAATACCTTTAGCAATGTCATCGTCTGATCGTTTTTCCTGATCGATCTTTTCCTTCACAGTGAAGCGTACACCAATTGTTGCTCCGGGATATACCGGTTTTACAAAACGTGCCTCGTCGATGCCATAGTTCAGCAATACTGGACCTTTCTTCGGATCCACGAACAAGCCCGCCGCTTTGGATAAAATAAAATAGCCATGCGCTACACGCCCCTCAAAAATGGTTCCTTCCAAAGAAGTGGCATCCATGTGCGCATAGAAATTATCGCCGGAAACATTGGCAAAATTCACGATGTCTGCATCTGTCACGGTATGCTTGTGTGTGAATACCGTTTCGCCAATTACTAACTCTTCGAAGTGCTTGCGGAATACGTGCGGATTCGCCTCAGGCATCGCAGCTCCAACCTGGAATTGTTGTGTGATTTCCGTAATCGTTGTTGGGTGTCCCTGAATGGCTGTGCGTTGCAAATAATGCAAAACGCCTCGTTTTCCTCCCATTTCTTCTCCACCTCCTGCGCGACCCGGACCACCATGCGTTAACAATGGCATCGGCGAACCGTGTCCTGTACTCTCTTTCGCACAGTCTTTATTCAATACAAGGATCCGTCCGTGCATGCTCGCAGCATTGACCACATATTCACGCGCTTCCTTGTTACATGGCGTTACGATCGAAGAAACAAGCGATCCTTTGCCCATCTTCGCTAATTCAATTGCTTCATCTAAACTTTTGTAAGGCATGATCGTCGCAACTGGACCAAAAGCCTCGATGTTGTGCACATCCGTTTTATTGAACGGGTCGTTATTTCTGAAAAGAACCGGGGAAAAGAAAGCTCCTTTTTGTCTGTCGGCACCCAACACATCAAAATGGTCTAAATCTCCAAATACAATTTCCTGAGAAAGTGCCAACTGTTCAACACTCGCCCGCACACTCTCTACTTGCGAACGACTGGCCAAAGCTCCCATTCGCACACCTTCCACGCTTGGATCACCCACAACAGTTGTTGACAAACGATCAGCAATGGCTCTTTGCACTTCATCCACTAAATTTTCAGGGACAATAATTCTTCTCACCGCTGTACATTTTTGACCTGCCTTCACCGTGATCTCCTTCACAGTCTCTTTGACGAAAAGATTGAACTCCTCTGTACCAAGAACAGCTTTCTCTCCTAAGATTGTTGCGTTGAGTGAATCTGCTTCTAAATTGAATGAAATATTGTGTTGAGCAATTCTTGGATTCGACTTCAACAACAATCCTGTCGATGCGCTACCAGTGAACGTAACAACATCCTCAGAAGTGACATGATCGATAATTCCTCTTGCCGAACCACATATCAATTGCAATGCACCTTCCGGCAAAATTTTAGCATCAATAATATCTCTCACCATGACTTCAGTCAGGTAACAAGTTACTCCAGAAGGCTTCACAATAGCGGGAACGCCAGCGAGGAAATTCACTGCAATCTTTTCAAGCATTCCCCAAATCGGGAAGTTGAATGCATTGATGTGGACAGCTACGCCTTCCTTTGGAACCATAATGTGGTGGCCGATAAACGTTCCATTTTTTGACAAAGGAGCTGCAACACCATCTACATAATAGGGTAAATCAGGAAATTGCCGACGCAGAGATGCGTTTGCAAAAAGGTTACCAATTCCACCTTCAATATCAATCCATGAGTCAACTCTGGTTGCTCCTGTCCAAGCACTTACCTGGTAATATTTCTCTTTGTTTGCTAACAAATGCATTGCCAAAGCCTTCAGCATACGACCTCTTTCCTGAAAGGTCATTTTACGAAGCACTCTACCTCCAGTTTTGCGCCCGTATTCCAGCATTGCTGAATAATCGAGTCCCTGACTGGAAATTTCACCAATTTTATCACCTGTGATGGCGTTGTACAAATTTGCTTCGACACCTTCTCCGTCGAACCATTGGCCTAAAGCATAACTCTGATAGCGTTGCATAGTATTTGAATTTTGAATGCTAAAAATAAGCAAAGACTTGACTTAATGAAGAAAACTACAGAGGGTTTCTTTTATTCTGTATCAAATTTCAACAACTCGCTTGATATCCGTCAAAAAAGGATATTTAGATAATGAACCCAAAGAGTA
>CAISOQ010000002.1 GCA_903887095.1 uncultured Flavobacteriia bacterium | reverse complement strand
ATCGTATATCCCTTGCTAACGCACTTCACAACGTAATTTCTAAAATCATCTATCTATGCGAAACTGGTTATCCGAGTTCTCCAGAAACTCCAAACGTCCTGCCGGCAAAATCAATGCAGATTCCCTTGCTGACACCTTAACAGAATTCAAATCCTTTTTGCACCTCAACGATGCGTGTACGGCTGTGCTCTATGCGTTCTGTACCCTTCGCGGCAAGAAACAACATGTCTGCGTGGGTGAAATCATCGAATTTATGGAGCCCATACTAACACAGGATCAGGTGGCCAATTCTGTTGAAATACTCGTTGTGCGAGGGTTCTTTTTGTTTGGTAGCGAAGGACCGTTCAATAATTTCTACGATCACATCTCCCTCACACATCCTGCTGAAAGAGCTTTGCGTAATTCCGATAAAAAAGCCTTACCAACCTATCCTCCCAACGATTACGACCACACTCTGATGATGATCTATGCTAGGGCAGTGTCCTTTCGCAACAGAAGCATCCTCTTAAATGAATGGCTTGCATTTACGGAAGAAATGAAAGAATTACGTGAACTACCATTCGTAAATCACCTGTTTCGAGCCAAATTGTCCAAAAAACACCGTGCAATTGCACTGTTTACCGGTATTTTACACCAGATCGATCAACACAGGTTGGAGCAATCGACCTTAATACAGTTGTTTTGCAATTCTGCGCTTGAAATTGCCCGTTTGAAGAAGGAATTGCAGGACCCTTTCAATCCGCTTTACAATACTGAAGTGCTTGAGCGCTACAAGAACGAACACGGCATGGTGCGAATCGGTGCGCATCCGATCTGGGCGTGTATGATCCATGAAACGGATGAACAGCCAAAACGGGTGGTTCCACTTTCTCCGGCTTTGCAACTCTTTGACCATCAAACGATTTTTCCGAAAAAGTTGTTCTATAACCCAGAAACAAAGGACAAGGTGCAACAACTGCGCAAAATCCTTATCCCATCCAATTTGAAAAAGTTTGAACAGATGGCGCGCAAAAAAGGCGAACCTGGCGGTATCATTGCATTGCTATCAGGAGGTCCGGGTACAGGTAAAACGGAACTCGCACGACAGTTGGCATTGGAAACGAAACGCGATCTTTTGTTCTTTGACGTCACCCAACAACGCAACATGTACTTTGGCGAGACGGAAAAAGCCATCAAACAAGTATTTGATGATTACCAGCGTATCCGCAAACAGTCGAAGTTCCCACCGATACTTTTCTTCAATGAAGGGGATGCCGTTTTTGCCAGTCGAACAGAGGCGAGGGGAAATACCTCACAAACGGAAAACAGTGTGCAAACAATTCTCCTTCAGGAAATGGAGGTATTTGATGGTGTCATGATCATCACCACCAACCGTCCGGAATCTTTTGATGCCGCCTTTGGTCGTCGAATATTATTGAACATTGAAATCCATGATCCTGTTGCAGAGGTGCGTGCAGAATTGCTCTGTCATTTGTTTCCTGTTATTGCAAAAACTGAAGCAAAGCGTTTGGCAGAAATGTACACCTTCACCGCAGCGCAATTAGGGGTTTTTCGAAAGCAATGGGAGTTGAACAGCATCATCAAAGCAACTCAGGGAAGTTTTCAAGATGCATTGGAAGCCTATTTGCAGCCTTTGTGTGAGAAGCCAAGACAAAGGATTGGCTTTGCGGCGTAACTTTCGATGGCTCTTTTTAATGAAAATTATTGCTGTATCTATTTGGGTTTGTACGCTCTGCTTTTCTCAACGTCCATTGCAAATCCTTCATTTGAAGGTTTGGTAACAAAGGATTCATAAAGTTTGGGGTGTTTTTCTTTGAATGCAGCAACATTGAATGAATTGGTTTGAGGAGCATAGTATCTCCTCCAGGTGCAAATACCATCAATTCCATCGTATGTGCCTACCAATTTTTGCAGGTGGTATTCCATGATCTCGATTGCGTATTCTCGCCATTTCATCTCTTTAAGTAATAGCAAGTGATCGGCGTGTAATTTTTCTATTTTTTTTGTGCGCTTTTGTACGCCTTTGAGTTGAGCTTTAGTATAGGTCGTAGTTCCAAGAGCTTTTTTTGAAGCAGCTACTGCTGGATCGACATTACCCAGACTGTATTGATCATTGTTGGTATAGTTAAAGTTATGATTGAACTTATCTTCTCGAGGTAAAACAAACTTTATATGCAAAGCAGGGTGTGCTTTTTGAAAGGCCTTTTCATCAAATGCAAGTTTACTCGGACTGTATTTGATTTTCAATACTCCTTCAATGGATCCATTTGCTCCGAGTAATTTGTAGAATTCGTATTTTGCAATTTCAATTTTCGCTTTGTACACATTGAGTTCTCCCTTTAGCTTAATGATCTTTTTCTCAAGGTCCAAAGCATTTTTGTTGGCTGCTTTCACTTTTCCATTCGATACTTTTTCCTGAATCTTCAGCAGAACCTCTTCTATGAGCGGCTTGTCTATAAGCTGTTGTGCTTTCAGCGCCTCGGCTATCTTAACAACTGCTATGACCTCTTTATCATTGAGTAAAAACCATTCACCAGCGATCCATTTTTCATTGTGCTCATAATGCAATTGGGTCTCCAAGCGCTCCACGAAAGGCACATTCGTAACTTCTGCCACCGGATAGATCCCTCTCGGATTTCCTGTCTGATGATCTTTTAAACGGTCTTCGGTTTTTCTGTCATTGGTGACGATTCCGATTTTTACATATTTTCCTATCTCACCCGTTAAATAGTCGATGTCTCGGATGAAGTATAGATTTCCTGGGGTTAGTTTAATGGCCATAGCAACTAAAATACTAATTCATTTTTAATTGAGCCGAATCGATTGTTGCTTTTCACAAGCAACATCGTATAGTATCATTGTGGTGTGATCGCCGTCCGGATGGCGAAAAATGTTCTTTGTTATATTAATCTTAAACTTTTGTGCTATGGCTTTGAGACTTGTTGATGGCGGTATCCCGTCGTTTGAATGGAAATTGAAAAGATTTGAAATTCCTTTCTCTGAAGAAGAATTGGAAGAATTGAAAAGAAAAGTCGAGGAGGGGGAACTCGATGAAAAAAAGGCCTTCAAAAAAAGATATGAGTACAAAGATGATCCTGATGCGAATCTTGAATTGTACCGTAAGATCCTCCAAAAATTACCGAATATGCCAGGTAGTTTAGTGTTGGCCAGAACGGTTGGAAGTAGCATGGTCATCTTGGAAGTGTTTAAATCGGAGTTGGACCTAAGGGAAGATTTTAAGCATTCTAAAAAACACCTGAGCGAAGAAGAGGTAGATCGTTATTCGTGGCTAAAAAAACTAACAAAGGAAGATGGAGTAGGTGAGATCCGTTTTCTGATTGGAAGAGCTGCCTGATATTGAGTTGAAAATCTCCCGGCATCCGGACCGGGAGATGATTTTATTTTTTGATGATCAATTATTCATTGGTTTTATGAGTTTAAAAAATGAAGTACTTGTTTTATTGATTGGTACGAATGAAAAAGTTGCCAATCAATTGATAGATGATGCCCCGGCAACCAGGTATTGTCGTTCGGTATTTCTTTTATTGAAAAAAGAAAATGCCATGCGGGTGGACGAATTTGTGCCTTTATATCGTCGATTGTTGGCGCATGCTCGAATGGAAGTGATAAGTGTGCAAGTCGTTGTGTTGCTGTATCAGAAATGGTTGAAGTATCCAATGATTGTGGAGGATATGGAAATACTGCAAAAGAAATTGATGAAGAACAAGGTAAGTGAACACCTCTGGTTGCAATTTATAAGAAGTTCGGCACTTGATAAAACATCGAGAACCATGCAGAAAGCAAGAGTCCATTTATTGGCAAACGCCATTAATTCTGGAGTACTTGAGAAAGAGGAATTGAACACTTATGGCATAGTAATCGATACCATTCTCAGAATTACGATTCATCCAGACGACCATCGAATACTGAAAAGGGGATTCGGAAGAGACTCCTCACATTTCTACAGGTGCATGTTTTTTGTTATCAGGAGGCTGGTCAAACAGAAAACAGATAAATTGGAACTGGCTGAAATCATCAGACGTCATTTTTCTCCGGCTGACCGAACACTCCCTTGGTCGGAAGCGGTTAAAGAATTTTATGAAGTATTGGAGCTAAAACTACCTGCGAATTACCTGCTTCATTTGAATCGTTTGGAAATACGTAAAATGTATTTTTTGTATTCACAGCAACCGGGCTTATTCTCCAAATTAAGGTTCGATCAGTCGGAAAAGCTTACCCTAAAAACGTTTGTCCGATTTCTTTTTCAGGATTTTATGATTTCAGGAGTTTTTCTTCATGCCTTTTGTGAAGATACGATGAATGACCATGAAAAAGAATGGTTTATCGATGAATTGAAAGGGAGGAACATTGTGCATTCCGCTCTTTTGCCTACTCGTTTAACTAAAAAGGCTGCCCACTTTTTTCGCTGCATGACCGAAGATGTAGGATTATCCGTTTCGCGAAGTTTGATTTATGCTCAAGTTTCTACACTGGTTGAAGATCGTGCTTTTGCACTCGCCGTGGCTTTTGGCGTTCGCAATATCACGCAGGCAGATTTTTGGATTGAAACAATATCGGGATTACACAGGAAGGGATTGCAATCTGGGGATGTGCAGGAAGTGATGGATTACATCAATGAAAAAGTTTTCGTCCGTGGAGAAGTTATTGATTTGAAACACAAGAAACTCGAGAACTTGAAACGTGAAATTGAGGCATGGCATGAACAGTTGCGCGCACAAACGCTTCTTAGACGAATTGGAACCCGAAAATTGCCTGATGCTGAAATACCGGAGTTTATTATTCTGATTGATGACTCGGTTTATGCTATAAAACAATTGAAACGCACGAATGAATTGTTCGACGAAGGTTCATCTCTTTCACATTGCGTGTATACTTATCGAAAGTATTGCATGCGAAAAGAAACATTTATTTTTTCTCTTCGACGCTTTGATCTTAATTCACCAGAAATCCCTTTAGTCACAATTGAATTGGATCGTTTCAGTCGAATCCATCAAGCGAAAGGCAAATTCAACCGACAAGCAACGGATGAAGAAAAATCCATTATTCGCATGTGGGCTCTTGAAAATAAGTTGAAGTACGCATCTTGATGGTTGAGAAGACTTCTGTATTATTCTTATTTTTAATCAGCATCATTTACGATTTGACTTGTTGCTTTTTTTAAGCAACATAGTTTTTGAAATTGCATTAAATTTTAAATCGAAGTGTTATGAAAAAGAAAGATGTGGTAATTGAATTTACTAAAGTTGATTTGCCTTGGGGTTGGTTAGGGAATATGTTTGCTAGTCCAATTAAATATAAGGATAAAGAATGGAAAACTAGTGAAGCTTTGTTTCAAGCTTTGAGATTTGAAGATGAAGAGATT
>CAISOQ010000001.1 GCA_903887095.1 uncultured Flavobacteriia bacterium | reverse complement strand
TTTGAGTTCCGTTTGCATAACCGTCAATGTTTCCAGAATAACCATAATCAAAATTTCCCTGAAGCGCAAGTGATGTGTCTTTGTCTTGTAATTTGTATTGAAAATCATTAGAATAGAAATAAGCTGCGGCTAGACCTGATAAATATTTAGCACGTCCACCAACTTTCATGAAATGTTCTCCTTCACCTTTTACAACTTGGGCATAATTGATTCCATATTCAGCCCAAATCAATGAGCTTATTGCAATTCTATCTTCTTTCAGCTCTGTACCCCAAAATGCTTCATAATCGAGGCCATTTTCTGCCAATATAGCAAGCTGTGCATCTACGTCGTCAACATTTGTAATGGATCTTAATTTGGCTGAGAAACCAACGGCAATTGTCGGTTTGATATGGAACATGAAATTGAATACATCCAATTGCATGTTGTTGTAAATACCTAATTTCTTGCTTGAGTTCTGATCGTACGTTTTAATTAAATACCGATCCATGAAAGTTGAATCTGGTTTTGCCCATGAATTAAAAATAGCCGTGTCTGTAAATGACTTTGTCCACCATTTAGGCATATCTTTCGTGTCGAAAGCCATTGCATTTTGGTACAAATTAAAATTGCCGCTTGCTAAATTCAAATCGAAGACAAAACGGCCGTCAACAAAACTTGCTGGTTGTAAATCTGTGCCCATTACCCCGCTGTAATTGCTTGAAGCCACCCCCAAGTAATTTTGGCCACTAGCAAAGAGAGTTAATGAAATTGAAAAGAAAAGTAAAATCTTTTTCATGAAGTTAGGTTATAGGTTTGTATTATTTTTTGAGACGATACTGAACAATGTAACGATCAACAATTGTAGTTAAGATGAGCTCGTCTTGTGATCTGCTGAGCATACATTTTTTGCCACCTTCGAAGGATCTGTCAACAACTTTTCCACCATCGAGTTCATACAAATATACATTGTTCTCAATGCCATCCACAATGCTGACATACGATTTTCCATCGATCGTTTGAATGGCCCAATATTCGGCATCATTTACATCTGTATTCACTTTGCCAATAAAGGTGCCTTCTGTACCATAAAAGAAGACTTGTCCCCTGTTGAAATTTGACAAGTAAGATTCTTTTCTTCCTTTGTCGGAAGATAACATTTTACCTTTCGATGAGTTTCGAATATCGATTTTAATGCCTTTCTGATTCACACAAGATAATTGTCCGCCCTCACTCGTTAGCAAAAAGAGCTCATTGTCAGAAATTGTTGAGATGCTTTCGCCAGGTAATGCGAATGAACGGTATTCTTTTTTCTTCTCTGCTTCCAGCATCACGAATGCTGATTTATTGAGAATGCCAAAGAAAAGTTTCTCTTGACTAACCCAGATTTCAACAGGTCCGGTAACTTCTGATAATCCATGAGGGAATGAAGAAATTTTCTTGCGCCTCGAGTCGTAGACGACAACATTTCCGCTCATGTCTGGGTAAGCCAAATACATGCGGCCCTTGTAGTTGAACTCTGTAGCTGGCTGCTGCGGTGTCCTTCCTCCGATTGAAACTGGTCCACCAGTCACGTATTTTCCATTCTTATCGAGAAGATGCAATGCATTCTTTGCCGTCACCAAGATCATTTGGTATTCTTCAATGTAGGTAATTCCTCCAATGGTTTTATTGTTGAGGTTCTTCACCCAATTCATTTTTCCACCGGAATAAGACATAAGTTCGCCGGTCACGGTTAATACCACACAATTACCTTTTCCGTTAAATGCAATGAAATCCTTGATGTTCGCATCAATATTCATTGTAATCGTTTCGTCATCCTGTTTGATTTCCTCTTCTGGTTGTGCTACCGTTTGATGAATGACATTCCCCAAATGCGTTTCGAGTAATTTGTTCTTGTAAACTGTTTTTGAAAACCGCGATTCACCCTCTGCCACTCTTTCTGAAACCCTTGATGGTAAATCAGCATAGATTTTATCCATAGCATATTGTTCGGATGAAAGTGTATTTCCTAATTTGTGTTGTGCTACAATCTCGGAACAAACGGATTCATTTTCAGCTATTACGGCAAAATCATCCATTAAATAAACATGGAATCCTTCTTGGAGAGACGATGGAAATCCGGAAAACAATTCAATGCCTTTAAACTGAGCATGTTCCTCTTCTTCCGCATCCGTTTTTAATGTTTCGTTCAATAGTGCAATGGGCGATTGACCATTTATATAGTCTGTAACAATTGCTTTTTCACCTTTGTATTCGAAAGAAACGTAGCCATTTTCAATCCATTCATACATTGGGCCATTTGCAAAAGTTTTATCATTGTAGGCTGCAAATTCTTTTTCGTAGAAATGATATTTTTCCAGATTTTTTGGAAGACCTGCAGCGAAAATTTCTTTGTCATTCGCATGTTTTCCTTTTAATCCTTTTAGGTTCTTCGTAATGAATTCCACCTTTCCTTTTTGTCTGAAATAGACCTCTAAAACAGAAGGTGTGTCAGTGGAAAAGTCGATTAAGGATGCGCTTGATTTTCGGTCAAAATTCGACCACGCATCACTTGTTGTTGATTCAAGGTCTGGGGCGTGGAGATAAAGCGCATTTTTGTGATATTCTATTTGATATCCGCTAATTTCAAATGAATTTAATCCCGTTGATTTGAATTTTAGGCCACTTTTTTTAAGAAGGTTGTTGACTTTGTTTTTATCCCAGAAAAATTTCGTCTCGATCATCAGGTGCCTTCTCGACGCGCTGATAAAAACGGCCTTTATCTCTTTAATATGAGGTTTTAAAGCGTTAAGAACTTCATGATTTTTAGGGATGGTCTTGAAAGGAAGAAGCGCTTCATCGGCTTCATTTAGTCTGTTGATAATCAGAACTTTTCCGTCTTCTTTTCCAAAAAGTGATGTGGGGGCAAAAGCATTTCTCTTGTCGATTAGGTCGGCAGCAACATACCCCACCCAAAGTAGACTGGCGATTCCAAGTGCAATGAAGAAGTACCTTGCGAACATAACTTTCCAGTTTGTTCAAAATTATCGCTTTCATAAAGTAAAAAAAAATGTAAGCGGGAATGTAATGAACAATCTATTGTTTAATCAAACAATGAAAGTTGCTCAGGGGCCAGTAATGTAAAGCTTAAACGGTGATGTTCTGTGCTGCCGAAGTTTTTTATTGCAGACCGATGTTCTTCAGTAGGGTAGCCTTTGTTTTTTTTCCAATTGTACGCAGGGAAATTCTCATGCAATTCACACATGTATTCGTCCCTGTATGTTTTTGCGAGTATTGAAGCCGCTGCAATGCACAAGTATTTTGAATCACCTTTGACGATGCATTTGTGAGGGATAGTGGAATAGGGAATAAACCGATTGCCGTCAATTAATAATAATTCGGGAATTGTTTTTAGCTGATCAAGTGAACGATGCATTCCATAAAAACTAGCTTTCAGAATATTTATCTCGTCTATTTCCTTTGGGCTGATGAATGATACTCCCCAACTGATTGCTTCTTTTTCAATAATTGGACGAAGCTGTTCACGTTTTTTTTCGCTGAGTTGTTTCGAGTCATTTAAAAAGGGATGCCTGAAATCTTTCGGTAAAATAACCGCTGCAGCAACAACTGGCCCCGCCAAGCACCCGCGACCGGCCTCGTCGCAGCCTGCTTCAAGTAGTTTTGGATCGAAAAAAGGAGAAATATTTTCTTTCACAGATCAATTTTGGCAAAATTAGTGTAATTTAGATTCAGTCAAATTTTTTAATAAACCCTTATGAAATCATTATTTCTGTTTTTAATAGTTGTTGCTTGTTCTTTTTCATCTTTACATGCACAAGAAAATGAAGATGTGGCTATGGTTCTTTCAAAAAAGGAGCTTGTGTCCGGAAAGGAGACAGGTGCCTACAGAATAACACTTCCCGCTCAAATGACAAAAGAAGATGTGGCGAAAAGTGCAGGGTTTTATGTTCACAATTTTACAGTGAATTTTGATGAAAAGTCGAAAGAAGCGAAGATCTCAATGGTTACAAATGATGCTAGAAACAGGCAAATCATAGTGCGTTTTATGACGGCTTGTGGTGTTCGACATATGAACGTAGAAGGATCAATGATGGAAATGCAAGACTTCTTTGAGACGTATTTGAAATAATAGAATACAACAACAAGAATTTTTAGGGCTTTCATTTTGAAAGCCTTTTTTTATCCGTTTAACTTGACGATTTTAGCGATCATCAAAAGATTGTGCATTCAAATGAATTGTAATTTCATCTTTGCGAAAAAAAAATATGAAAAACCACATTACAATTCTCATTCTCCTTTTCTCCACTTCTATTGTTTTTGGACAAGCCAATTCCTCAAAGAAATTAGGGAAAAGCTACGGTGCAGTTAAAGTTGATACGTCACATTCTGTTTCTGTGAAGGAAGTTGTAAAGGGATTGGAAACGAAGAATGATCGTGTTGAATTTACATTTCAGGCACCTTTGGCAGAAATTTGTCAGGCAGCAGGATGTTGGGTGAGTATCGATAAAGGAAATGGAGAAACATTTCGTGTTCGTTTTAAAGATCATTTTACGATTCCAGTAAAGACCTTGCCTGGAACAGAAGCCTATTTTCACGGCTATGCTTATTGGGATGAGATTTCTGTTGACATGCAAAAACATTTTGCTGAAGATGCTGGAAGATCCAAGGAGGAAATTGAGAAAATATCAGCGCCTAAAAAAGAAATGTGCTTTGAAGCAGATGGGATTGTATTGGTGCAAAATAAAAAGTAACCAATAACCTAAATCACAAATTAAGAATTAAAGAAAATGGAGCTAAATACTGAATTTTCAAAAGAAGAAAAAATAAAGGATTTCATTAATTCTCTTGATTCAAGTTTAATTTATAGATTTTTCACGTATTCAAGTCTTTGTGATAATGTATTCTATGATTCTAATTCAGCGGGATTTTATGTATGCCAAGGGACTGATATTAGCATATTTGATAAATTAGAAGAGCTAGAAAAAATATTATTGATTTTCAGAACACAACGATATATTCATAATCAATATAAAGAAAATCCGATTACATCGATTTATTGTTCCTACGAAGAAAGTGAAGGTTTTGATCTATTCCAATTAATTGCTGTCGAATGCAAATCAAGTTTTGAAGAATCATTTAAATTAGACATTGCTTCTTATCCTAT